>JAAUPE010000144.1 GCA_012034595.1 Calothrix sp. CSU_2_0
CCAAAAAAATGGCGTTTATTTCAAAATTGCCGTAGATTCCTCATTATTTGGGAATCAATAAATTTGTATTTTTTATATTTAATTAAATAAATATTGGGTAAATATCGCCTTGGTGCTGTCTCGAAAATTTGCTTTCCACCCAGAAAGTCAAGCAAAAAGCGCCAAAGCACCTAAAATAATCACTATAATAACTAAAGTCTTTCAGTCGTTGATTTGCTTAATCAAACAAAATTAACTTGTAATCGTTGTGTAGTTAGCTGCTAACAATAATTTGTTCGTTATACAGTTATTTAATTGTGAATGATTAATTGCTCAAGCTTAAAGGCATCTTGGATTAAATTTGTTACGAGGTTTTTTGACTGCTCATGGTTTGGCCCTTTAAACCCAGGTTTAGCAAACAGATTGCTCGAATAGAAGTTACAGGTGCGATCGCAAGTGGAACCCGCAAGCGAGTATTAGAAGCCCTCAAAACTGTTGAAGAGAAAAAATTTCCAGCTTTGTTACTCCGTATCGATAGCCCTGGCGGTACAGTTGGAGACTCGCAGGAAATTTATAGCGCTCTGAAAAGATTGCGCGAAAAAACCAAAATCATCGCTAGTTTCGGTAATATATCGGCATCGGGCGGCGTTTATATTGGCATGGGCGCACAACACATTATGGCAAATCCAGGTACAATTACTGGAAGTATTGGTGTCATTTTACGCGGTAATAATTTAGAAAGATTGTTAGATAAAATTGGCGTTTCTTTCAAAGTGATTAAATCGGGTCCCTACAAAGATATTTTGTCATTCGATCGCGAACTTACCGCACCCGAACAAGATATTTTGCAGGAACTCATCGACACCAGCTATCAGCAGTTTGTCGCAACAGTTGCTGAAGGTCGAAATTTGACCCCAGAAACAGTCAGAAGCTTCGCAGATGGTCGGATTTTTACCGGACAGCAAGCTGTAGAATTAGGTGTTGTCGATAAATTGGGAACCGAAGAAGACGCTCGTCGTTGGGCTTGCGAACTTGTGGAACTCGATCCAGAAAAAACCCCTTGCTTCACAATTGAAGAACGTAAGCCTCTAATTAATCGTATTTTTTCGGGAAATAGTCAAGTTAAACCAAACATCATTAGTTCCAGCATGGATTGGTTAGAATTTGAAATCTCAACTAGCGGCTTACCTTTGTGGCTTTATCGACCTTAAATAGTCAATAGTTAGTTGCTAACGGTTAATGGTTGTGTTGTTAATAGTTAATAGTTAATAGTTAATTGGTTTTATCTTAGCCAATAACCAATAGCCATTAACCAATAACCATTAACCAATACCCATTAATCAATAACAGGAGGAATTTTCGTGGAGTCAGAGTGGAAGATGCGGGCAATTCGAGGTGCTACTACAGTATCGGAAAATTCGATGGAAGCAATGGACGAAGCTGTAATGGAACTTCTAGATGAACTCGAAGGACGCAATCAACTACATCCAACCGATATTATCAGCGTTACATTTTCTGTGACACGGGACTTAAACGCAATTTTTCCAGCCGCGATCGCACGTCAACGTCATGGATGGGACAGCGTACCCATGTTGGATGTCCAGCAAATGTATGTTGAAGGCAGTTTAGAGCGCTGCATCAGATTTTTGATCCATGTATATATTCCTGCTTCCATACCTATCCATCATACCTACCTGCGAAAAGCTGCGACTCTGCGACCTGATTGGAGTTTACCTCAGTCGTTACATCCATCACAGTCAGCTATAGAATCTAAGGTGTAGAATACACTAGTATTCTCAGTGAAAATACTTAAGAAATTATGAAGCTCAATGATAATGACTCTGAGCAGATGAATGGGATTTTAGGTGGAATCTTTACCGACCGTGGTACTGGGGTACGAGTTAAAAGCGAAGACTTTTTACATATTATCGAAAAAAGTCAAGACCCGCTAGTAATTATCACGGCAGAAGGTTTTTTCACAAAAATCTACAAGTACGTCACAGCATATAAGGGTTTTGTGTTTTTCACCGAATCCCTCGACCGTTTTGAGTTTGCTGGTAATGTCGAGGTAATCCAAGCGCAAAGCATCTCCACACAAATTTAGATTACACCGTAGGGGCGAATGGTTATTCGCCTTAATTAATTAATAAATATAAATAAGGGCAAACAGCCCGTTGGGTGCGTCAGTTTAGCGGGACGGAAACCGACACCGCTAACTGACTTACCGTTTGCCCCTACAATAAAATTTCTGTATTTTTAAATACCCGATGCGAATTGATTATACCAATTAATCAATATAAATAAAGGCAAACAACCGTTGGTTCCCCTACAATAAAATTTCCATATCCTTGAACGTATCGCGGCAGTCCCTACCCTCAATGTACTCTGATTAGTAGGGGTTAGAGCGGGTTGTTGGAGCGAAGCCGAAACAGCCAATAATTATTTATTTTGTTGGTGCATCTTGTTCTTTAATATATTGTTTGAGCTTTTCTATGGGCGCACCCCCACTTGATGCAACATAATAGGAGCTAGACCAAAACAAAGGTTTCCAGTAAAACTTTTCAATATGCTCCTTAAATTCTTTGCGAATAACCCTACTGCTAGCCGATTTTAGACTAGAAGTAAAATCAGAAATATTGTTATCTGGGTGGTAATCTACCAACAAATGAACATGGTCTTGTTCACCTGAGAATTCCACCAAAATGCAATTAGTTTTAATGCAAATATTTGCAAAAATCTCGTGCATCCGCTCAAGGATTGGTGCGGTAATTACTTTTTGCGATACTTGGTGATAAAAACAAAATGCAAGTGAATAGAAAAAACAGCGTGTGAACCTTTACGAGGAAGCATTTGACAAGCAGCCGTGTCTGATATATTCTGACTAATATACCAGGTTTTGGAGGAAACAAAAACGTACTGTGGCAACAAGACGAATGACTTTCCGGCTATACCCAAACGAAAAAACTGAATTAATATTGCGGTATCACCGAAAGCTCCACAAGGATTTATTCAATGCCGCAGTCAATAACAGATTTACCCAATATCAAAAGTTCAATCATTGTGTTGATTATTTTGAGCAACAGAACTCATTACCTGCTTTTAAAGAGGTTTGGATAGAGTACAAAGAACTAGCTAGCCATGCTTTGCAGGCAACTTTAAAACGTGTTGATTTTGCTTTTGAGCGATGGCTTAAAGGATTAGGTAAACGTCCTAAATTCAAATCAATCAGGCATTATTCAGGATGGACTTATCCTGATAAGGCAGGGTTTAAAGTGGAGTCTAACGGTGAGAACGGATATCTCAATCTATCAAAGATTGGGCATATTCAAATGCGTGGTCAGGCTAAATATTGGGGTAAAGCCACAACTTGTACCATTGTTTATCGCAATGGAAAATGGTATGCATCAATTACAGTCGATGTGTTAGACCAAGTTTTCAAGCCTGATATTTTACCAACTGGTGCTGTTGGCATTGACTTAGGATGTAAGTCAGCATTATCAATTACAGATGGAGTGAATCACCAACAAATTGACGCTCAATCATTTTTAAGGAATGCTGAACACAAAATCAAAAAAGCATCAAAACAAAAAAGACGTAAACGCGCACCAAACAGAAACAAAAAAATCAAGGCTTCTAGAAGGTTCAAGAAAACCCATTCTAAAGTTAGTAAAATACTCCGAAAAGTTGCTAACCAACGCCAGAATTGGGTTCACCAAGTTGCGGCAGAAATAGTTAGCAGTAATAGCTTCGTTGCCACAGAGAAACTAGAAGTCAAAAACATGACTCGTAAAGCTAAAAAAGCGCAAACTTGCCGGGGAGATACTCTCTGCGGCAAAGTTTGTAAGAGAGGTAAACGCAAAAAGCAAAAAGCAGGTTTGAATAAGTCAATACTAGATGTTGGGTTTGGAATGGTTCGCAGTACCATCAAATACAAAGTAGAGCAAAATGGTGGTGTGTTTGTAGAGGTTCCGACCAAAAAAGTAAAACCTTCTCAAACCTGCCCTAAGTGTGGACATCAACACAAGAAAACACTCGATGTAAGAATTCACGAGTGTAGTGTTTGTGGATATGTTCAAGATAGAGATATTGCTGCTGCCGAAGTTATGCTTTACTGGGCGAAAGGAATTCTACCGGAGTCAGGAACTGGCTTCGTAGGCGCAGAGTCGCCTAGCTCTACTTCACGTACCCGTAAAACTGCGGGAAGCATGAAGCAACTAGGGGCAAAGAAGCGTCAGAAATCTCAAAGTAACTTTGCTAAAAATGGGTTAGAGGATGTAGAAACCTCTAGCTCAAGCGAAGCTAGCTAGAGGTAGTTCATGAAAGGTTCAAATACAGAAATCAACTCTGGACGACTTAAAACCAAAGTCGGAAAAGAAATATTACTATAATCAACTCCTGGAGATGCGGGAAAAGGTTGCAATTTTAAAGACTTCCAACAACCTCCAGCAGCTTGGAGAATTACCCAAGCTGCGGCAATATCCCAAATTTTTGGTGTCGCTTCAATAGTCCCTAAAACAGCACTATTTGCCACCATTAAAAAATTATAACTAGCAGCCCCCAACATCCGAATTTTACAAGGAAAATCCTTCTGAATTACCGAGGTACTGCGGGAACAAACGTTGAAAAAGTGGTGTTTACTGGGTGCATCGTTACTAGTAAAAATCGGGTGGTTATTACAAAAAGCACCAGTTGGAGTAGTTAAACCCGAATTCCCTTGCCAATATCCATGAAAGGATTGATTTAATGTTGGTAAATAGATATAACCGAAGACTGGTATTCCTTTGTATAGTAATCCAATGGAAATTGACCAAATTGGAATCCCACGGGTGAAATTAGTAGTCCCATCAATCGGGTCAATCACCCAGCACCAATCATTATCGGGGAATACTTTTTCACCTTCTTCACTGAGGATACCATAACCCTTGAAATTGGCTATTATTGCATCACGGATTGCTCCGTCTGCCCACGTATCTGCTTGAGTGACAAGACTTCCATCAGCTTTTTGGTCAGCTTGTACCTGCCCAAAATCTTCGACCAATTGATTGCCGATTTTGCAGAGGTTACTTGGGAAAATTCGAGAATAGTTGCCCAGAAATCTGTCATATTTGGGGAATGGGGAATGGGGAATGGGGCATTGGGGATTGGTTAATAACCAATTAATCTAATTCGCTTTCTAAAATAGATGCGATCGCATCTTTGGTATTACGCTGAAACTCGGTAACATTAACTTGGGATAAGAACCACAGCGCGACTATCATCCCTACAGCTTGGGTTGCAAATACTAGTCCATAGGAAGTTACGGGAGTTTTTGATAATAATTCACCTAAACTCAAGACTGCACCACCTAATAGAGTAGATACTCCCCGTGAAGCAGTTTGTGCTAATCCCCAAGCTCCCACAAATGTACCCGCAGTTTCCGCAGCTGTGAGGTCAAGCATTAAACTTAGTCCTCCTGTTGTGGTGACTCCAGCCGCAAAACCAAATAAAACTAACATCCATTGCAGTAACTTGGGATTTCCGGTGGTTCCCGCCAAAATAATCAAGATAAAACAGATTGCCACCGCAATGCATCCGAATTTGGTGGTGGTTTTCTTACCTAAACGTGGTGCGATCGCAAATCCGGTCAACCCTAAACCAAGTAATGTCCCTATCCCAAAGAAAGCATTTAATTTGGTAGTTTCGGCAATTGTCATCTGAAACACTTTACTGCCGTAAGTCTCCATCACCGCATCTTGCATAAATAGGCTAATACTCATCACCACCAAGAAGGTAAAAAATATCGCTGTTTGCCGACTAGCGGTAAGTATATTGAAAGTGTCTTTGAGGGTAATTTTATCTTCCCGGTTTGTGACTGTCGAACGATTGGCAAAGCGGGAATATTTCTTTTCGATTCCCAGGGTACTAACGAAGCATAATATAACCGCGATCGCGGGAACTTTGAAAAACAAGAGATTAATTTGGTCTTTAATTAGCCCAATTGGTGTATCTAACTCAATTTGCTTCAGCAAACTACTGCTAAGTATTGCCCCAAAAATAATTCCCACCATCAACATCGACCACACAACCCCGACTATTTTCGAGCGGTTATCTTCATCGGAAATATCCACAAGTAGGGCTGTAAATGGTGTCGAACTGGCACTTAAAGCGATTCCATACAGGGCAAAAACTAAAGATAGTAATGCCACCCAACCATAGGTTTGAGTATTCCAACCATTTTCCATACTCGATCCTACTTGCCAGACAACCTGTACAGCCAAAAACGATGCGATCGCAAATAACACCGCACCAATCCAGATATAACCTGTGCGATGATACCCCAATATTGGCTTAGAATCTGAAGCTTGCCCAAATACAACCCGCATTGGTGCGACAAATTGATGCATTGCGATCGCGAATCCTGTCACTAAGGCAGGAACCTTCAATTCATCAATCATCACCCGGTTGAGAACCCCCAGCGTCAAAACCGACATCATCCCCAAACTCATCTGAAATAAGCCCAGTCTAAACATCGTCAGAATATTGACTGTGGGCTGATTTAAGGCATTTGCCTGCGAACCCGATAAATTACCGCTTGCCATATTATGTCAAAAATAGAACTAAAACTAACTAAATATCGATTTTCCGATCTTTTTTAAGGATAAACGTCTCTGCCATTCTCGTGGTATTTATATTTGAATTTTTTTTGATCGTTATTGCTGGCGAGTAATGGTGTGGGAGAATATTTTATAGATAAAATTTTTAGTTTTTAACGCTTAATTGCGATTTCAGATTGCGATCGCTTTTATTTAATACTCCCAACTCCCAACTTCCCATTCCCCACTACAATAAAAAAGTAAAGAAATGTAAATATATAACTAAAACTAACGTGGAAACCATCAGATTGGGGCAAGACGGTGCAGCAGTAACACCCCTCTGCATTGGTACTTGGGCATGGGGTGACAAACTTTTTTGGAATTACGGCAACAATTACGGTGCTGACGAACTGGAAAACGCTTTTCGATCTGCTTTGAATGCGGGTATCACTTTCTTTGACACGGCAGAGGTTTATGGAACCGGGTTGTCGGAAAAGTTCCTCGGTGAATTTCTCAAACAAGCAGATAAACCCGTGCAGATAGCGACTAAGTACGCACCAACACCTTGGCGAATTCAGGGTAAAGCTGTTGCTGATGCTTTAACAGCTAGTCTCAAACGCTTGCAAGTTGAGCGAGTTGATTTGTATCAAGTCCATTGGGGTTTTGCATTTTTTATGAGTCAGCATACCTTAATGAATGCCCTTGCGGATGAAGTCAAAAGTGGCAGAATTGGGGCAGTTGGTGTAAGTAATTACAGTGCCGAACAAATGCGGGAAGCACACCAAATTTTGGCTCGACGTGGTGTTCCTTTGGCTGTAAACCAAGTGCGATATTCCTTACTTTCCCGTCAAGTCGAATCGAAGGGGATTATTGATACTGCTCGTCAATTGGGTGTGACGATTTTGGCTTATAGTCCTCTGGCACAAGGATTACTGACGGGAAAATATGCAGCGAATAATGGTGCAATTCCCACAGGTGCAAGAAAATTAGACTCTAGATTTAAGAAAGAAGGTTTGCAGAAAATCGAACCAGTAATTTCTTTATTACGTCAAATTGGGGAAAAATACGCGAAAACTCCCGCACAAGTTGCTTTGAATTGGTTAATTTGCCAGGGTAATGTGATTCCCATTGCTGGAGCAAAAACAGCCGAGCAAGTCATCCAGAATGCAGGTGCATTAGGTTGGCAATTAAGTAATGACGAAGTTGCAGAGTTGGAAGCTGCTACTCGTAATTGGTTGAATTAGATTCAGATAATAAATGCACCCAAGATATTTGTAGAGACGTTCCACCGGAACGTCTAAATATTAAAGATGTTATGTAGAACATGCTGATGATTCTACATAGCCGTACCAAACTCTTGAGTCCAGTAATAGTTATAGTTGACGTTGCCAGTATCGTTATCTAGATAGTAGTAGCCAAGTCCCATTTCTCGGTAATTGGCATTCATAATATTGGCACGATGTCCGGGGCTGTTCATCCATCCTTGAACAACTTCTTGGGGTGTAATATAACCTGCGGCAATGTTTTCACCAAGATATGAGAATTGATATCCAGCAGATGTTGCCCTATCTCCGGAACTCGAACCATTAACTCCTGTATGACTGAAGTAATCTCTTAGTGCCATATCTTCACTATGATTTTGTGCTGCTGCATTCAAGTTGGGATTCAACTGGAGTGCTGTCAATCCTCCTTTGGCACGTTCTATGTTAGTTAAGTCCAAAACTTCTTGGATAAAGTTATTGGTGACAGGAGACGCTGGTGCTGGTGCTTGCGTTGCAACTTCTGGAATTCCTGTGTCAACTGAATTTGATATCAATTTACTGGAGAAACTCAAGTTATAGTTGGAGTTTTGACCTTCACTTGCTTGGTAAACACGAACGTAATATCTGCCGCTTGCCAAGTCATTAAAGCTAAATAATTCACTCGTATTACCTGGGTTTGTTGCAACTGCAATACTATGTCCTCTTGTATCTAGCAGTTCTAAATCGAGATTTCCCCCCAATCCATTCAAAGTGATATTCAAACTTGTATCTTGTGAACTCAAATCAAATTGGTACACATCTGCGCGATCAAAATCGCCGATTGAATCCCTGTATATCGCCGGATTTACAGTAATGGCAATATCCCTTGCTGTCTTTAATGTGTTATTCGCAAAATCGGCATTAATATACTCGCTAGCATTCCGACCTTCCCTCAAACCAAAATTGCTAAAATGCTCGAATAGCTGCTCATTGCCTAACCCCGATAGATCGGAATTATTGCCACGATAAAAATTAAGGTCGAAAACTTGTGAAAATTTCCGACCTTCTGCTATTCCATTATTTGCTAGGTGGTCGAAAAGCTGCTGGTTTGTTAACCCACCCAAATCACTATTACTGGCACGATAGAAAGAAAGGTCAACAAATGGCGAAAATTGACGATTTTCACCCAAACCTAATGTTTGAAAATTTGCTAACGCTTCTCCATCACTAAGTTCACGCAAGTCTGAATTTGCACTGCGATAAAAGTTTGCGTCAAATAAATTTACGGGCATAGGTATATTTCCAGATTAACTGGATAAGGGTTGTACAGTTTGGTATTCCCTATGCCATGAGGCATCCAGCCGCAAAATAGAACTTTACGGCAGAATATAAAGAAAATGTAAAATGGGAACACACGTAGAGATTATATCAAAACAAATACACAGATTTCTGTTAAGCAGATTAAACACATTCCGTAACCGTGAAATAATTGATGCCTATATACAATCAAACAACATTGATACAAACGTTAGAATGCTTCCAGTACTGGTAAATTTCAGAATTTATGCAAAATCTAGCGAACATATTGTTACGTTTTATGAAGTGAGTATTTATTTTCATAGAGAAAAAAGCTCAATCATTTCAGCGATAAGCGATTATTCGCTAACCCCTAACTTTAACGCTCAATATTACTGGTTATTTTGCTTAAATCCGGCAAAAAGCATCAATAGTAAATGTTATTGTTTTCAAGGTAATAATTAAGTCATAATTTGTAACTTCAGTGGCAGTAAAGTTTTTGATTTTGATAACTAATCTCTAATCACTCAATAATGACTCAATCAATTTTGTTAATTGGTAAAAATGGTCAAGTTGGTAAAGAACTGGAGAAAATTCTGTCACCACAGGTTAATCTGGTGGGAATTGCGCGTCCAGAAATCGATTTGACCAATGCAGATAGTATAATTAATGCGATAACTAGCTCCTCCGGAGTGGCTTCGCCAACGTTGAGCTACGCTAACGCACAACACAAACCACAGATTATTATCAATGCTGCGGCATATACTGCGGTAGATAAAGCCGAAAGTGAAGTCGAAGTCGCAACAGCAATAAATGAAACTGCACCCGCAATCATGGCAGAAACAGCCAAAAAAATAGGTGCTTTTCTAATTCACATATCTACAGATTACGTATTTGACGGTCAAAACAGTCAACCGTATTCCGAAACTCATCCCACCAATCCCGCAAGTGTTTACGGCAAAACTAAACTCGCAGGGGAAAAAGCAATTCAAGGAATTTTTGATAACTATTTGATTCTTCGCACAGCTTGGGTGTATGGATGCTGTGGTAAAGGAAACTTTGTGAAAACAATGCTGCGGTTGGGAGGAGAACGTGAAGAAATTCGAGTTGTTGCCGATCAAATTGGCTCTCCCACATGGGCAAAAGATATTGCTCATACTATTTCATCAATTATTCAAATTAATGAAAGTACTAACAATATGCAAAATATAAGCGGTATTTATCACTATACAAATAGTGGGATAGCGAGTTGGTATGACTTTGCTGTTGCCATTTTTGCAGAAGCTGAAAATCTTGGTTTCCCGCTCAAAGTTCAGCGAGTAATTCCTATCACTACGGATGAGTATCCCACACCTGCAAATCGCCCTGCTTATTCGGTGTTAGCTGGGGTTAAAATATCTTCAATATTAGGAACTTATGCACCACATTGGCGACTTAGTTTAAGGGAAATGTTGAAAGAGTTAATTGTTAGTGGGTAATTCTTTTGTGAAAAGAATATATATCCCAATATTCCTGATTCCCAGGAAAAGCCAGGGATATGAATAAAATTTTATTGATTAACTATTGACAAATAACTATTAACAAAAAGTGATTTATTTCGTAACTGTAAATTATTATTCTGGATTACTCATTAGTCAATTAATAAAGTCTCTACCTTTAACAAGTGATGAGAACAAATATAAATTAATTATTGTCAACAATTCACCTAGCGATCGCTCGCTCGAAAATTTTGCTAGTCAAACTACTTTAATACTTGATTCGGGCAGTAATATCGGTTTTGGTAGTGCTTGCAATTTCGCCATCAAGTGGGTTTATACTCAAGATACAAATGCCACTATTTGGTTAATTAATCCTGATGCTTATTTGTCGATTCGTCTTATTTGCAAGTTGAATCTTTTTTGAGTAATTATCCTAAAATTTCAATTTTAGGTACAATTATTCGTACACCTCTAAATGAAATTTGGTTTGCTGGTGGTCGTTTTTCCAAGTTGACAGGGATAATTTACAGTGTTGATAGATTAACCAATAGTGATGCCGATTACGTTAATTGCGATTGGATTTCTGGTTGCAGTTTAATAATTAACCTGCGTAACTTTTCGGAATGTCCGCTATTCGATACAAATTATTTTCTCTATTACGAAGATTTTGATTTTTGTCAGCGTTATGCTCGCGAAAAACATCAAATAGCTATCACCAAACAATTAAATGTGGTACATCAGCCTTCTTCAATTACTAATCAATATATCCAACAAAAGATTAAACATAGTACCTATAGTTATTTATTAACCTTAGAACGTTATACAAATATTTTGATATTTACTATTCATTTTATTAAGTTGATTGTTTCGGCTTCCATTTTAATGTTTATTAAACCTAAAATAGCCTTGGGAAAATTTCAGGCAATATTTTTATATTGGCGAGATAGAATCAAAGCGAGTTTATCATCAATATTTAGGTTAAATTAAAATCGAATATTTTGCATAATTTATTTATAACTTTTGTAATTTGAATATAAAATAATGAGCAAACTATTAGTTAATTTATCATTTATTTTTTCTAAACCAACAGGTATAAGTAATTATGCGCTGAATTTATTTCCGTTTTTAAAAACCTTAAATCCGACATTATTAACTGCTCAAAATTATTCTGATTTCAAATGCTATCGAATACCCGATAATCTCACACCCGCTCAAGGTTCAAAAGGTCATCTATCCCGTTTAATTTGGACACAATTTAAACTACCACAAATATATAGAGAACTTTCAACAAAGTTGATTTTTTCACCTTTACCAGAAGCTCCACTTTATACAAACTGCCATTATATTGTCCAAGTTCACGATTTGATTCCCTTACGATTTCCCAATCTAAAATCGCCACTCACCAACTACTTTCGTTATGTTGTTCCCCAAGTTCTGAAACAAGCACAACATATTATTTGTAATTCGGAATCTACTGCTGCGGATATTAATCATTTTTATGGCATATCTACAAGTAAAATTACACCGATTTTACTTGCATATGATACAAATCATTTTAAATATAATCCAAGTAAATCCAAGTCAAGTAAACCATATTTTCTTTATTTAGGAAGACAAGATAAATATAAAAATCTACATGGAGTAGTACAAGCCTTTGCAGATTTAGTCAACAATCAAGACTATGAATTGTGGCTTGTCGGTTCAACAGACAAACGCTTTACACCAACTTTGGAAATGCAAATATCCGAACTAGGAATCAACAATCAAGTCAAATTCCTAGACTACGTACCCTATAGTGAATTACCAAATATAATCAGCAATGCGATCGCACTAGTATTTCCCAGCTTTTGGGAAGGATTTGGTTTCCCCGTACTCGAATCAATGGCTTGCGGAACCCCTGCAATTACCTCTAACATCTCATCGCTACCGGAAGTTACAGGTGATGCCGCAATCCTGATTAACCCATACAAAACCCTCGAAATTACCGCAGCCATGCAGCAAATAGCAGAAGATCGGGAAATGCGATCGCAACTTTCTTTGCTGGGATTAAAAAGAGCAAAACAATTTAGCTGGGAAAAAACAGGATTAGCCACAGTCGAAGTTTTAAAGCAATTTATTTAGATAATTGGGGATTGGGGATTGGGAATTGCCCATTGCCCATTGCCCTTCCCTTAAGGAGTTACAACCGTTCCTCCAACTGCTCCCGAATACACTAATCCACGCTGCATATCCATTGTTAAAATTGCACCATCACGAATTACTTGCGTAGCTTCTTTAACACCAACTATTACAGGAACACCCAAACGAGAAGCAATCACAGCAGCATGACTAGTGAGGCTCTCATCCTCAGTAATAATACCCGCAGCCTTGCGAATTGCATCTACAAAATCAGCATTTGTGTGGGAAGCTACCAAAATATCGCCGTAATTAAAATTACCAACATCAAGCCCACTGTGCGCCACTCGTGCCCGACCACTCACAGAACCTTGTCCAAGTCCAATACCTTGACCAAGAATTGATGTCACAACTTCAACCTTAATCAAATCGGTGGAGCCAGAAACACCTTGCAATGTACCTGCTGTCATCACTACCAAATCACCTTCCGACACCATTTTATTTTCCAAAGCAACATTGATCGCAGCTTGGAAAGTTTGCCCAGTCGAAGGTAATTCCAGCACCAACAACGGTTTAATACCCCATACCATCTGTAGCTGCCGAGCGACATTTACGTGGGGTGTAACAGCTAAAATTGGTGTTTGTGGGCGGAATTTAGAAACATTGCGGGCTGTCGCCCCTGTTTGGGTTAGTGACATAATTGCAGATGCACCCAACTGTTCGGCGATTTGACCGACTGCTTGGCTAATCGCATTCGGAATTGAAGGTCGCGTGCGTCCCTGACGTGCATGATTGTTTTCTGCGGCTTCTTGCTCCATGCGTTCGGCAATACGTGCCATAGTCGCCACAGCCTCGACAGGAAATTTACCAACTGCGGTTTCATTAGAGAGCATCACCGCATCTGTTCCGTCCAAAATGGCATTTGCTACGTCCGAGACTTCGGCACGGGTGGGACGGGGATTATTCACCATGCTATCGAGCATTTGGGTAGCGGTGATAATGGGGATACCCAAGCGGTTAGCGGTAGCAATGAGGCGTTTTTGCAATACTGGAACATCTTCTGCGGGGAGTTCAACACCCAAGTCACCCCGCGCCACCATGACACCATCACAGAGCGCCAAAACAGCTTCCATTTGTTCGATCGCTTCGTGTTTCTCAATTTTGGCGACCACAGGAACTTGCTTTCCGGTGCTAGAAATTAATTCTTTAATTTCAATAATATCCTGGGGATTGCGGACAAATGACAACGCAACCCAGTCAACACCCTGATCGAGACCAAACATTAAATCTTCGCGGTCTTTGTCAGTCATAGCTTTAACTGACAAATACACCCCAGGAAAGTTAACACCTTTGTTGTTAGAAAGGGTTCCACCAACAGTTACGCGACAGTGCAAATCGCCTTTATTACGGTCTACATCTTCCACCAGCATTTCCACACGTCCATCGTCAAGCATAATCCGTGCCCCCGGTGGAACTTCATCAGCTAAATAATCGTAGGTAACGCAGCTAATATCCTGGCTACCAGCAATTGGACGATTCGTGAGGGTAAAGCGATCGCCCTTTGCCACAACAATCGACCCATTTTCAAATTTGCCCAAGCGAATTTTTGGACCCTGCAAATCTTGTAAAATGCCCACAGGTTGGTTAAGCTCAAATGCAGTCTGTCGAATTAGCCTAATATTACGCTGATGGTCAGCATGGGAACCGTGGGAAAAATTTAACCGCAGCGTCGTTGCACCCGCTTCAATAATTGCCTTCAGCATTTCCGGACTGCTAGTGGCAGGACCAATTGTAGCGACAATTTTGGTACGACGAATCGAATCTCTTAATTGCATAGGGAGGTGGTTATAGGGAGCTATCTGGGAATTATCGTAAAATTGAACGGCAGTTACTGTCTGTTCCTACCGATAGTTTGATAATTGGTCTTGGGTAATAAGCAATAAGCAATGGGCACTGGGCACTGGGCATTAAAAAAATTTAGATATTAATTAATCTTTACTTTTTACCCTATTTTCCCATGCTCCATCCCCTATCCCCCATGCCCAATTACTACTCGATTGGAATCATATCGTTAATTCAGCTACCGATAGTACCCGTAAATAAATTAATCTTGGACATGAAACTTTATTATTCGACAACTTGTGTCGTATATTCGTAATATTTGATTGCGTGAAGGTTAAGGAGTTTAGAATGCTGACGGCGGAGGCACCAAAGCCACTGACTCTCCCACCAAGGGAATTATTAGCGCCTCCGGGTGGTTTTAATCCGACGCTGCTAATGTTTTTGATGGCAGTGGGAATTGTGATCTTGTCTTGTTTCGGTTATTGGGTTTGGGGATGGTATGACTGGGTGTGCTTTTGCCTAAATGTTTTTGCCCTACACGTTTCGGGTACGGTAATTCATGATGCTTGTCACCAGTCTGCTCACAGTAACCGAATTTTAAATGCAGTATTAGGTCATAGCAGCGCTTTAATGCTGGCATTTGCGTTTCCAGTGTTTACCAGGGTGCATTTACAGCATCATGGAAATGTGAATGACCCAGAAAATGACCCAGACCATTATGTATCAACTGGCGGTCCATTGTGGTTAATTGCGGTACGCTTTTTCTATCACGAAATATTTTTCTTTAAACGACAGTTGTGGCGCAAGTACGAATTATTGGAATGGTTCCTCAGCCGCTTGTTTGTGGCATCCATTGTCTATATTTCAGTCCAATATCACTTTTTGGGCTTCGTGATGAATTTTTGGTTTGTGCCATCATTGGTAGTCGGGATTACACTGGGGTTGTTTTTCGATTATTTACCTCATCGTCCATTTGAGGAACGTAATCGTTGGAAAAATGCCCGCGTTTACGCCAGTCCGATCCTGAATATTTTAATCTTGGGACAAAATTACCATTTAATCCATCATTTGTGGCCTTCGATACCTTGGTATAAGTATCAACCTACTTATTATTTGATGAAGCCAACCCTTGACGAAAAAGGTTCGCCGCAATCATTGGGGTTGTTGACAAAGAAGGATTTTCTGGGCTTTTTGTACGATATTTTTCTTGGTATTCGTTTCCACCATACCCACAAGGAAGAAGGGAAGAAACATTAAGGAAGGATAGTGAATCAATTTAAATTTACCCGGTCTGGATTCAAGCCGGGTTTATTTTTGTTTACTAGTTGAATTTGAGATTCTACCAAAAACTAAAGAAATCATTAAAAATGACAAGTATTTTTTCTCTGACAGAATAATGAAGATTATCTACTGTTCCGACAACGGAATTAAGAGGGTTTCGTATGGTTAGTACTGGTGAAGCAGCAAAATTATTAGGTTTCTCGGAACGTCGTTTGAGATACCTGCTCGCACAAAACCGAGTTAGGGGTGCGTTTAAAGTTGGTCGATTTTGGGTAATCCCTTTGGTAGATGGTTTGCCGGAGATTCGGGAATGCAAGCGGGGTCCGAAACCAACTTGGAATCAGTTAAAACGAAAGGCAGCAATGAATCATATCCATATCAACAGCCGTCTATTTGGAAAGAAAGATGGAGATGGTAAGTACGTTCCTGTAATTACCGTTAAAGGCAAAGGTGGAAAAAATATATATTGCGATCGCGTTGTTATTCCTGGTTCCTGTACGGTGGTTTACAATTACGATAACGACTATGCTGGCGCAAAGTCTTGGATTGAAACTTCCGAAGAACCAATTTTTATGGGCAAGACTTACACCTACGCGGAAGTGATGAGTCAAGTCGTGAATTGAATGAATATGATTGCGGAAACTGAGTGTTGAATAATTACGCAAATAGGTTCTAAAAGTACAGTTAGTCAGATGCTTTGGGATATATGAATACATAGGTAATCCACTTTATAATTACTGAAGTGGATATAATTTAAAGTGCTAAAAATCTAGTTAAATGATGTTCATATGGAATTTATAAAGGTTGATAGAAACTTTAGTTAATCTGGATTATTTTCCCAAATAAAATCGGCAATTTTTTTATTTTTAGGTAAACTCTCATCTTCTGGTGGACTTAATAATACAGAACGGTGAGTAAAATTCTGGCTATCCGATTTACCTTGTAACCGACGCTTGACACGGCTAGGAATTCCGTAATCGTAAACAATATGTCCCTGTCCAGCTAAGACAATAACTTGAGTATTTGGGTTTGCTTTGACAAAATTAGCAATACTTTCTGCCATTGTTTCATCCCAAAGAACTTGCGCTAAGAAAAAACTCTCTAAGTTTTTACTTGTGCCATGTCCAGCATTTTGATGCGCTTCAAAAGCTGCTAAAACTAACTTGCGGTATTCGTCTGGGGAAGTACGAATCTCTGAAAATGGGGGGATTAATTTGCGTTCTTCAGGTGTTAAACTTTGCAAACCTTGACGTGAGACTTTGCGAGTAATTTCCGATGGGGTATTAATTGCTAAGATGGGTATGTTGTTAGCTTTTGCAAATCGGAGAATTGGTGCATACAATTCCCAAGGAAAACCCCAACGTTGTTCGTATTCAGTTTGTTTAATTAATTCTGCTTCTGTTATTTTCCCTGCCAAATAATTATCGATCGCATTTTGGGCAGGACGTTGGAACATTTCCATTGCGATCGCGTATCCGCGTTGCGCTCCGCTTATCGCTATCTTATTGTGATTGCGATCGCGCAATTCCTGAATAATCTCTAGTTGTTTTTTGTGGTCTTCTGCACTGTCGTGGGTTTCCCCAAGATATATTATTCTGGCTTTTGATATTTCTGGTATAAGTTGCTTAACGCTGTTTACGCATCTAGTATCAGCAAAACGGTTCTCGCAAGTCGTTGTCGCTGTTGTTTGAGCATATGCTGGTACAGTAGATAAAAAGTAAAGTCCCAATGATAAAGCAAATAATCGCATTAGTTTAATTTTGTGATTGTGGAAAATCATCTCATTCCCGTATTTAAAACCAGGATACTGAGAAATTAATAATTTTGCGACTTATTCAAAATTTAAAATCTAAAATCTAATATGGAGAGACGCGATATATCGCGCAAACTTTGCCACGGGGATACTCCCCCGAACTTTGCCGGAAGAGTAATCTCCCCGAAGTTTTGTGGACGGAGACCGTCCCCACAAACTTCTCTCCGGCAAGTTCTCTTCGTGGCAAGATTTGCGTCTCTACGAATCTAAAATCTAAAATCCAAAATCCCATGAAAGGACTCTGGTTAGAAAACCAACAATTGCAACTTCGCACTGATATTCCTATTCCTGAAATTCCCCCAGGTGAAGCATTGATAAGGGTTTTATCGGCTGGTATTTGTAATACTGACTTGGAATTAAAACGCGGTTATTATCCCTATCAAGGAATTTTAGGGCATGAATTTGTAGGTATTGTCGAGCAGGGAGACGAAAGTTTAATTAATAAGCGGGTTGTAGGTGAAATTAATGCAGCTTGCGGTTATTGTCGCTTTTGTCTCAAAGGAGAACCAACACATTGCGAAAATCGTAGTGTTTTAGGTATTGTCAATCGTAATGGAGCATTTGCTGATTACTTATGTTTGCCGATCGAAAATCTTCATGTCGTTCCAGATAACGTTTCTAATCAAGTGGCAACATTTACCGAACCTGTTGCAGCAGCTTTGGAAATTCAGCAACAAATTAAAATTAGTTCGAGCGATAAGGTATTAGTTGTAGGTGATGGGAAGTTAGGACAATTAGTCGCGCAAACTCTAGCGCTTACGGGTTGCGATTTATTAGCAATTGGAAAACATAAGGAAAAACTCGCGAATCTTGAAACAAGAGGTATTAAAGTTGGCTTTGTTGATGACGTGAAAGAGCGTAGCTTTGATATCGCAGTTGAATGTACTGGTAATGCTACAGGTTTCAACATCGCCCGTTCTGCTTTGCGATCGCGTGGAATTCTAGTATTAAAAAGTACTTATGCCGGTAAATTAAGTTTAGATGCTTCGGCTTTGGTGGTCGATGAAATTACTCTAATTGGTTCCCGTTGTGGTCCTTTTACCCCAGCATTAAATTTATTAGCAGCAGAAAAAATAGATGTAAAACCATTAATTAATGCCACTTTTTCCCTTTCCGAAGGACTGGCAGCATTTGAATATGCCCAAACTCGCGGTGTCATGAAGGTTTTATTGGAGATGGGAGACTAGTACCTCAAGGCAAAAGTAAAAAGATAAAAGGCACTCATAAAGAAAGATGATTTTATCAGCTTTTCAGCCATTTTAAATGGTAGCTTTCTCTTACAAAGTTTGGCGAAGAGCAGCCCCGTGCGGGGGTTCCCCCCGTTGTAGCTTGCTTCCCCGCAGGGGTGGGGACTGCGGGGACGGAAACCGA
>JAAUPE010000031.1 GCA_012034595.1 Calothrix sp. CSU_2_0
ACAAGGAATCTTTATCTTTCTCCATGAATCAATTCAGGGGCTTGTATCCGTTGAGATAAAGATAAAAAGAAATATTCTTCTTTCTTTTACCTTTTTACTTTTGACTTTTAATTTAAAAGATGGTCAGGAGTTAGAATATAAGATAATTTTTCCGTCTTTATCACAAGTTTGCCATAAGCTTAAAACTTAAGTAATTCGTCTTATTTCACTCCTGCTAATCCCTGTCGAGCAAGTATTTTAGGCATTTAGATGGTTATTTATTGATGTAGTATGAAACACCGGAATCTAGATTTTGTGAAACTTTAATAATTGTGGTGATAAATCCGGGTTTTGTATTATTTAGAAGTGATTTTGATTATTAATTATTCTAGCTTGTGAATTTTTATTAATTGGGATACTAAATATGAAAATCGCAATTATTGGTGGTGGTGCAAGTGGGATGGTGACAGCATACCTACTCAATAAAAATGGACATGATATTACTGTTTTTGAAAAAGAACCTATTTTAGGTGGACATATTCGGACAATAAATAAAAATGTTAAATCTCCTCAATCTCCAAGTAATTTATTTTTAGAAGGTGGTGTACTTGAATTTCCTTTAAAGTTCTATAATTTCCTCAATTTGATGAAAGAATTAGAGGTAGAATTAGAATTAGTTGATATTGGCTCATCATTATTTTTTAAAAATGGTCAGCATTTTCTTTCTGGTTCCGCAATCCGTAAAAACTACACCGGATTTCAGAAACTAATAGAATATCTGAGACTCAATACAATCTATAGTCGCTCTTGTGGATTCTGGTTAAAAACCCATCTTGCCCAAATTCCAGATTTATATGACAAGTCAATGTCTTATTACTTGAAGTCTCAATGTATTCGGAATGATTGGGTTAAATTGCTAACAATGTATAGTTATTCAATACCATTTAAACTTATCAACAACTTTCCCGCAGAATTAGCAATCCCTGCCTTAAGGGATTACATATATACAGGATGGGTAAGAATAAAGGGAGGAGTGTATTCCTATATTGAAAAAATCTTAGAAAAGTTTAATGGTGATATTTTACTTAATGTTGAAGTCGCTGATATTTCTAGAAAAACAAGCGATGTCAAAATAGAACTACTAGATGGAACCACATATATATTTGATAAAGTTGTTTTTGCCACACCACCAGATCGAGTCATAAAGCTATTATCAGACGCAACAAACGACGAAATAAAACGATTTTCTGGATGGGAGAAAAACGAAGCACAAACCATATTGCATACAGATACATCCATGTATAACCGATATGGTATTAAACAATTTTCGGAATTTGATTTTTTTGAAACTGACAACGGATGGGGATATAATGCCTATCTCAACCAACTTTGTGGGATAACATCAGAGCAAAAATATAGTTTGGCATTTAACCTAAATAATGCGATCGCACCAGATAAAATTATCCACATTTTCGACCACCATACACCCTTATATACTGTCGATTCTTTTAGATATCGAGATGAAATAGTCATGACTAATGGTGACAATAATACCTATCATGTAGGAGCATATTTAGCAGATGGATTACACGAAGGAGCTGTAACATCCGCTATCCGGGTTGCAAATGCGATATGTTTGCAGCAATAAGCAGAACTTAATGCGAGGTATATTAAATCAAGCATTTATTCTACAGCAGATTTCCTTTGGATGAAGTACACTCATTTTTCTCTCTTTCATCTACCTCACTTACTTGTAATTTGCTGGATTGGGTTTCGGGTAGAGTTTTATTTTCCGTAAAATCATAGGTTACAACTGTAGGAAATAAAAACAAAACCGACGTGAACCGTCTTGAAAGTTCATGCTACTAACAATTTCCACCACAAACCAACCAGCAACCGATTTAGGTTACTTGCTCCACAAACATCCCGATCGCTGTCAATCATTCCCCCTCTCCTTCGGAAAAGCACATATTTTTTACCCAGAAGCTAGCGAAACCCTTTGTACAGCAGCATTACTCCTCGATATCAACCCCATAAAACTAGTACGGGGAAGGGGAGCAACTTTGGAACATTACGTTACAGATAGACCATACGTTGCTTCATCATTTTTGAGTGTAGCAATGTCCCACGTCTTCAGTACAGCAATGGCAGGAAGGTGTAAAGATAAACCCGAACTCGTCCAAACTCCCATTCCCCTGACGGCAAAAATCAGCGTTGTTCCCTGTTGGGGTGAAGATATTCTTGGGGAATTATTTGAACCACTTGGTTATACCATCATTGCAGAAAACCACCAACTCGACGAGAAATTTCCCGAATGGGGAAACAGTAAATATTATACAGTCGAACTCGCAAATACGATTCCATTATCAGAACTTCTCAGTCATCTCTACGTACTCATTCCCGTTCTCGACGACGAAAAACACTACTGGGTAGGGGAAGATGAGGTGGAAAAATTGCTACGTCACGGTGAAGGTTGGTTAAATACCCATCCTGCCAAGGAAAAAATCATCAGTCGTTACCTCAAACGTCGTGGAAACCTTACCCGTCAAGCATTAGCACAACTTGCGGAAACAGATAATTTCGATCCCGATGCGATCGCGATCGCGCAAACAGAGGAAGAGGTTGCGATCGAAAAACCGTTGAGTTTGAATAAGCAAAGAATGCTTACGGTTGTGGATACATTGAAGGTAAATAATGTCAAACAAGTTATAGATATGGGTTGTGGGGAAGGAACTTTGTTGCGATATTTATTGAAAGAATTATGCTTTGATAAAATTACAGGTGTAGATGTTTCTTATCGTGCTTTGGAAATTGCTAAGGAACGAATAGATAAATTACATTTACCGCGAAATCAATGGGATAAGTTGCAGATTTTTCAAAGTGCTTTAACTTATCAGGATAAGCGGTTTAAAAATTATGATGCAGTAACTTTAATTGAAGTTATTGAACATTTAGATATACCCCGTTTAAATTCCTTGGAAAGGGTTGTATTTGAATTCGCTCATCCCAAGTTAGTGATAGTTACCACACCCAATATTGAATACAACATCAAATTTGCCAACCTTGCCGCAGGAAAATTCCGACATAAAGACCATCGCTTTGAATGGACAAGAGAAGAATTTGAAAGTTGGGCAAATTTAGTTGCTGAAAAATTTGGTTATACTGTGTCTTTTCAAACTATTGGTGATGTTGATATAGAAGTTGGTTCTCCAACCCAAATGGCATTATTCAACTCATAGTTATGGAAGCAATCATATTCATCGGAATTCAAGCTTCCGGCAAATCAACATTTTACCGAGAAAATTTTCTCAACACTCACATTCGTCTCAATCTCGATATGCTCAAAACTCGTCACCGCGAAGACATATTCCTCAAAGCATGTATTCAAGGAAAACAGTCATTTGTGGTGGATAATACTAACCCCACACCAGAAGAAAGAAGTCGCTATATTATTCCTGCAAAAGCCAATCATTTTCAAATTAAAGCCTATTATTTTGATTCAGATTTGGAAACATGTAAACAACGAAATAACCAACGTCAAAGAAAAGAAATTATTCCTCTATCTGGATTATTGGGAACCTATAAAAGATTGATATTCCCAAGTTGGGAAGAAGGCTTTGATGCGATTTATTCTGTCAAATTCGATATTAATAACTCTTTCAAAATAGAGGAGTGGAAACGTGAAACTTGACGAATTAGATACAATAATGCAAGCAACAAGTATGATTTTGGGATTATCCATAGCTGATAAAAACGAGCTTTTATTTTCAACATGGAATTAATTTTAATGAATTACCCAAATGGCAAAAACGTGGCACAGGATTATATTGGGAAGAATACGAAAAAGACGGATTTAATCCCCAAACAGGGGAAAATGCGAAAACAATTAGACGCAGAATCAAACGAGATTTAGAATTACCAATGAAAGAAGAATATAGCGGTTTTATTTGTACATTTCTCTCTTCCATATAATCTCAGCGAAACTCCGCGTAAAACTTCCGTTTTTTTGCGGAAGAATCATCTTCTGCAAACTACTCTCAGCGAAACTTTGCGTTAAAAACACATATTAAAACATAAAACGAAATGAAAATAACCATCCCCGAACTCTCCCTAATCATCCTCATTGGTGCATCCGGTTCCGGAAAATCCACCTTTGCCCGCAATCATTTCCACCAATTTGAAGTTATCTCATCAGACTTTTGCCGTGGTTTAGTATCCGATGACGAAAACAGTCAAACAGCATCAAAAGACGCTTTCGAGCTACTTCATTACATCACCGCAAAAAGACTAGCAACAGGTAAATTAACCGTAATTGATGCCACCAACGTCCATCCAGAAGATAGAAAAGAATATATTAAACTAGCACGCGAATTTCATTTTCTATCAGTTGCGATCGCACTCAATCTCCCCGAAGAAATTTGTCACCAACGCAATAACGAACGTCCAGATCGACAATTCGGTTCCCACGTAGTCAGACGACATACCCAAGCACTACGAAGGAGTTTGCGAGGTTTAGAAAGAGAAGGTTTTCGCTACGTTCATATTTTAAATTCCTTAGAAGACATCAATAATTTGGAAATCGAACGTCAACCACTTTGGAATAATCGCAAATATGAAAAGGGACCATTCGATATAATTGGAGATATCCACGGTTGTTGTGACGAACTCGAAGAATTATTGCAAAATTAGGATATATCCACAACCCAACCACACAAACAGAGGAATTTTGGAACTTTCCCCTGTACCACCATCCCCAAGGAAGAAAAGCTGTATTTTTGGGTGATTTAGTCGATCGAGGCAATCGCATTCTCGATACAGTCAAACTCGTTCGCAACATGGTGACAGCAGGTACGGGTATTTGCGTTCCCGGAAACCACGAACATAAATTACTGCGAAAACTCCGGGGTAAAAATGTGCGGGTAAATCACGGTTTGCAGCAAAGTTTGCAGGAAATTGATGCTATTCCCGAAAATATCCGGGAAACCTCCATTAAACAATTAAGGGAATTTTTCGACTCTTTAGTAAGTCACTATGTTCTCGATGGAGGTAACTTAGTAGTAGCCCATGCAGGGATGAAAAAAGAAATGCAGGGAAGGGGTTCTGGTGCAGTGCGGGAATTTGCCTTATATGGAGAAACAACCGGGGAAATCGATGAATTCGGTTTACCTGTGCGTTTTAACTGGGCGAGCGAGTATCGTGGTGATGCTATGGTAGTCTACGGACATACCCCCGTACCCGAAGCCGAATGGTTGAATAATACAATCGATATCGATACGGGTTGCGTCTTTGGTGGCAAATTAACTGCATTGCGCTATCCCGAAAAAGAATTGGTTTCCGTCGATGCAGCAAAAGTTTATTGCGAACCCATCAAACCATTAGGCATTACCAACAACAGAACCGCACAGCAAGAAATTGACGATGTATTACATATCGAAGATGTCCTGGGCAAACGCATCATCAACACCCGTTTGCAGAATAATATTACCATCCGCGAAGAGAATAGTATTGCCGCACTCGAAGTCATGAGTCGGTTTGCTGCCAACCCCAAATGGTTAATTTATCTTCCTCCCACCATGTCTCCCGTCGAAACTTCCCAATTACCGGGGTATTTAGAGCGTCCAGAACAAGCTTTTGCCTACTACCACAACCAAGGAATTACTGAAATTATTTGTGAAGAAAAACACATGGGTTCCCGTGCCGTAGTTGTGGTTTGTCGCGATGAACTAGCTGCAAATCGACGTTTTGGTGTAATTAATGAAGGAATCGGGATTATTTATACCCGCACCGGAAGGAAGTTTTTCAGCGATGAAACTGTAGAAACCGAATTGCTAGCTCGTTTGCATACAGCCCTCACTGACAGCAACTTTTGGGAAATATTTGATACCGACTGGGTATGTCTCGACTGCGAATTATTACCTTGGTCAGCAAAAGCCCAAGGATTATTAACCAAACAATATGCACCTGTGGGAATGTCATCCCGTTTAGCTTTAGGAGATGCGATCGCACTGCTCCAACAAGCGCAACAGCGAGGTGTGGATATATCCTCCCAACTCGACAGTTACAAACAACGGGCAGAAATGGCGAATTTATACGTCGATGCTTACCGTCGTTACTGCTGGAACGTCAGCGATATTTCCGATATTAAATTAGCACCATTCCATATTTTAGCCAGCGAAGGGGCAGTACATACCGACAAAACCCACACCTGGCACATGGAAGAAATCGCCAAAATTGCCCAAACAAATCCACAATTATTAATAGAAACCAACTACAGAGTCATCGATTTGACTGACATTGAGGGTAAAAACCAGGGTATTCTTTGGTGGGAACAAATGACCGCAGAGGGTGGAGAGGGAATGGTTGTAAAACCCCTAGATTACATAGTTAGAGGAAGCAAAGGGATTATTCAACCAGCCGTCAAATGTCGCGGCAAAGAATATCTGCGAATAATTTACGGTGCCGAATATGACAGCCAAGAAAACTGCGATCGCTTACGTCATCGCGGACTATCTCACAAACGTTCCCTAGCAATGCGAGAATTTGCCTTGGGAGTGGAAGCATTGGAAAGATTTGTGGCAAAAAAACCATTGCGACAGGTACACGAATGCGTCTTTGGGATACTCGCATTGGAAAGCGAACCCGTCGATCCAAGATTGTAATTTCATGGCTATTTTATCGAAAAACTGGTTGACGCTAATTGAAATTCTAGTTAATATAAAACTGTCAACTACTTTTAAAAGTTATGGCAGGCAGAAAAAAATTAAACCGCACTAGCTTACACGCTAGAGTTTCACCAGATACACCAGACAAGCTAAAGTAAATAGCCGAAAAGATGGGCTTTACTTATAGTGATGACGGCTCGATTGGGCAATTATTTGATGCGATCGCTTCTGGAAAAATAATTTTAATTTCCTCAAATTCAGATAAAAGTCGTTGACGCTTTGTTGATG
Organism: Calothrix sp. CSU_2_0; assembly: GCA_012034595.1. GTDB lineage: Bacteria > Cyanobacteriota > Cyanobacteriia > Cyanobacteriales > Nostocaceae > Brunnivagina. The sequence goes on from JAAUPE010000031.1 coordinate 6,930, forward strand.
TCGGGTAAAATATAAATATGAGAGCAAACAAATATTACACTGCCATTCCCCTCTTAAACACTTCCTCAAAATCGCCAAAACGAACCAAGAGATAATACCCCTAATTAAGAGTAACTATAATTAACTGTTACTATTGTTACCATTCATCTAAATAGCGATCGCTTTAATAATATTGTGGTTTTCTCATAAATATCCAAGTTCAAAAAACATTCTGAATGAGTTTTATTTCGATTCAACCACTAGCTTTGTGGATGTTTTTAACCCGATATCCCTATCAAAAGTTTATGAGAACAACACATCGAAATGTAACAATTACACTTTTTTATTAATTTTTGTTGCAAGCTATCGATCCCGTTGCTAGCGTATGCAGATAAGGTCATTTTTGGTAATTTCCTTTACAAGGGAGGTTCATTATCCATGCAAAACATTGATTTCGGTTTTATACCCATGCCATCGCACTTTTGTTATGGATTACCCTTTAAACCGTAAAATATTGCTGTTCTCGCTTTAATCCAATTTGCTAGCAATTACTGCTAATTGAAGTTTATTACTGCCCTGCCAATTTGACCTGACTTTTAGGCTTTTGCAATCAGTCAAATCAACTCAATTCATCCCCGAAATTACGACTAAAAACTTGTCTCACCATACATTGTTCTTGCCCTTGTCTATGTAGAACTCAACAAACAATCCCTACAAAATTACTCGGCATTATAAACAGTGCAGTGACACATCAACTTAGGAGATTATAGCTATGGATATTCAAGGAAAAACGGCTTTAGTGACTGGAGCATCTCGTGGAATTGGACGTGCGATCGCGCTTTCGTTGGCAAAGCAGAAGGTGAAGCGTTTGTTATTAATCGCTCGAAATCATCAACGTTTGGCTGAAGTCGGAGCAGAAATTGAAGCATTAGGAACAGAAGTCGTACTTTTTACTTTAGATTTGACTCAAATAGTCGAAGTGAATATTGCGATCGCCAAAGCTTGGAGGGATTATGGACCAATTCACCTGCTGGTCAATTGTGCTGGAGTTGCACACCAGACTCCCTTTTTAGAATCAAAACTTTCGGATGTTCAAGAAGAACTGGAAACTAATCTAGTGGGAATGTACTCAATTACTCGCTTAGTTGCACGACGGATGGTGAGACAAAGGGAAGGTTCTATTGTTAATGTTTCTAGCTTGATGGGTAAAGTAGCTGCTCCGACAATGGCAACTTACTCTGCCACCAAATTCGCGATCGTTGGATTCACTCAAGCTTTGCGTGGTGAGCTCGCAGCACACAACATCCGTGTTGTCGGGTTACTACCATCGCTTACCGATACTGATATGGTGCGGGATTTACAATTGTTCCGTTGGGTTGTTCCCATGACTACCCAGCAAGTTGCTGATGCCCTCATTAGTGGATTGCAAAGTGATTCATCAGAAATATTGGTAGGTTGGCAAAGTCATTTAGCAGTTTGGTGTAATCGGATTGCTCCTTGGTTGTTGGAGAAAATTCTACTCATGTCTGCTCCATTGCCTTCCCGTCGAGCAAAATATTACCCACAACTACGAAGAGCATAAAAATTAGACATAGGAGTGAAAAAGATGTAGAGACGTAGCATTGCTACGCGAATGTGCCTTTATAGAAGTTTGTGGGGACGGTTTCCGTCCACAAAACTACCCTCCGGGTAGACACGGAGTGGCTTCTGTAAGTACGCTAAGAGCGAACGGGGACAGAAGATTCTGTCCGGCAACTTCGCAGTCTCTACAAGGGTTTCAGGTAACGCATAATTAATTTTCACTCCTATATCACGGGAAGCAAGCTACGCAATTAGCAGTTACAGATGTAACTGCTAGTTCTTAGTATTTTTTACCTTGGAAAAAACCCTGTTTTGGTTTATTAATTAAATTAATCTCTAATTAAGCACCCTAACATCGATTACACTACCTTTAGACAAATAGTCAAAACCTTCAATCTCAGTCGGAGTTCCAACCCTCAATTGACTTTTGCCGAAAAATAAACCTTGCTTTTGAACTTGAGCCTTACCCGCCAAAGTAACCAGCAAATCAACCTTATAATTATTTTTGGGATCGGGTAACTCCTTTACCGAACCGTCTGGTTGGGGAACTGCGATCGCGATCGGTAATTGCTCAACAGACTTGATATTCATTGCTCCTTCAGGTTGATTGCGAAGTGTCACCTTCGTACTCGCACCAGCTTTCAAACCACCCTCCAACAACACAGTCGGTTTACTAACTCCCATACCTTGAATCAATATATCAACCTCAACTGGTTGCAGCACAGAGTTAGTTTGTGCGATGAGCGGAGTGCAACATGGGTTTGCGATCGCAATGGGTAGAACAGGAGAACAAAAAATACTTACAAATAACAGTATAAATACCAATAGAAAACGTCCAAAGACATAGCTGAAACGTTTATGAATGCGACTTTTAAAACTCAAAACAACCATCTTAAATAAGTGTCTAAGTTTGCTAAAAATATCACAAGTAACTGCATCAAATAGATTACATTCACTATTAGACAATAATAGCTTCTATTTATGAATACGACTTCTTCAAGACTGAAATTTATGACTTTTTTAAGAGTTGAGAATCTTTTTTTGTAGATAGTTTAGGGATAAGTCAGGTTATTCAGATGGGTTAAATTCTAAATTAGAAACCTAGTTTGTAAACTAAAAGTTGGTAATCGTACCATTTTAGATAAAGTTGTATGGCAAGAATCCCATCCCCGTCAACTTGCCACTTAAAGAGAAGTCACTTGTGCGTCTACCCACAAGTTAATCGGAAAAGAATTAGGGTAGGATTTATTTAATCATTAAATTGGCATTAGCAGGCGATTATATGGTCAAAAGCAGGAATATGTAATCTTGTTGATAATGCTGTAAAAAGTCGCTTAAATAATCTCAAACTCGATTTGGTGACTATTCAAAAAATTATGGGTGAAATGGTCAGTAACATTTGTATCACTCAATTCTAAATTATAAAAATCTACTACATCATGATTAAAATATGGTCCTGCGTGCCAAGTTCCCACGTTTAATTTAATAAAGCAATTTCCAGGAATTTGAAAAGCTTTTATTTTTGCTAATTCCGGTTCATTGATATGATTATTAGATGGACAAACAGCAATTAGCCAATCTTTTCCTTCTAAAGCTCCTAAACATTGGGTACATTGAATATGTCGTGTAATAGTATGAAATTTCCTACCCCGTTTTTGCAAACGCATAATATAAAAACGGGGAATACCTTTATCAATTATTAATTGAGCATCTTCACTATCAAAACTTTTTCCATCTTTACTAGCAAAAATAACCTGTCCATAAGTACTAAAATTTGCTGGTGTGATTAATTCAGCTTGAATTTGCTGTACGATTTTTGGTGTTGCCATAACTTTCTAGGTGCAGAATAAAAGTAATAATTTAACCGATCGCAATGTATCGAGTGAGAATATTCGGAATGTAAATATTAAATGCAAACCTTGATAAATATCTCTTATCTAGAATAACTACTTAGCCGACTCATTCAGTCGGCTAAACATATTAGTTAAATCTCGTCTACTTTGAGATTACTTTCTTACGTCACAATAACGCATTTGAACCATTACAAACTCCGGGTTTCATCATGGATAAGGTTTAATTAATTTTTTAATTAACCTTAGGAATTGCATGAGGATTGCGAACTACGGGAACTTGCTCCAAAATCGCAATTATTGCAGTACGTCCTGATGCTAAACTTGTATGGCTAATAAGCTCTAAAACCCGTTTATTAATAACCTCTTCAATCGTATTTTCAATCAAAGGCTTAATAATTTTATCTAAATCCAATCGAACCTGCTCTGCTAGATTCCCCTTTCCAGAACTTAAAAGAGTTTGCTCGGCTAATGTGACAGAATCCTCAATAGTAATTGCTAATTGCGTATCGAAGAAATGGCAAATAATTCTGCCTATTCGCTGTCCAAGTTGAGCATTATATAAGGAACGAATGCGGTTTGATATTTCTCTCTCTAGCTGTCCAATTGTCGGCTCTTCCATTATTTTTTCATTAGATTAGCACCATCTTCTATATATACAATATAAACAAACTTTTATCCGGTGTTGTTAATAATTAAAATATTTAAATATTTAGCTTGCAAACCTTGTCTATCTTGAGAACTCTAGTTTTCCATAAGACCTTGAGATTACTACCTTACGTCGCTGTTTGACACAAAATGCGCCACGGGGAGTATCCCCATGGACACTTTTGCACATTTGAATCGCTAAAAAAACTCCGGGTTTCATCATGGACGAGGTTTAACTATAACTAGAATGAAAATAAAAATTTATAATTCAATACAAAATGTACAAGTAAACCTAATTACCAGTAAAAAATAAAGCTACGATCGTAAGTCACTCTGAAAGGGCTATAAGTTCTACTATACTTGAATTTCATCCATTTACTGACTGCAGCTTGACTTACTTAAAAAATAAAAATTACATGCTTTTGGTTAAATTTGTTTACTTTAATTTTCTTTATATATCCATCCTCTTTTACTAATTAATTTCCTATTCCGAGAAACCTAATTACTCTAGAATAATGATTTAATATAGTGCGATCGCAACTTATCTGTAACATTCCATATAGTTTCTGAAAGTAACTATAAATATAACTAAATCTCACTTATATTCCAATACAGTTCAATTAAGCATTCTTTTATTCTCTTTGCACTCATCTCTTGAATACCCCCAAAAAAGCTACAGGGTAAAAAATAACTTGCCGTTCCCACAAGAGTCCAAGCTGTACTAGAGTGTTGAGTAGCTTGCTTGGCTCCATTTAATTAATGCGATCGTAAACACGTATACAAAAATAGTAGCTATTCTTACTTTAACACTGACTGAATATAAAAAAATATTCAAACACTTGACTACAGTAGCAGTTTATTTGCATGATATTTGCTAGGTGGATAGCTAGCTTGTAAATTTTCCCTAAAATAGCGCGAACAAGCAACCTAGCAAACAAAACGAGCATTCTAAATTTGAGCCGCATTTAGCCGCTTAGAATTAATCTCGTACATCTTGTAAGCAGAAAAAGAAAACTTTATACAGATTTTCCTGCGTCAGTTCTTGATGTATCAGTTTTATTTTATATATATGTCCCAACAACCCACAATTTTGGTAGTAGATCGAAGTTCGCACGATTTGGAATTTGTCAATTCTTGTCTAAAGTCTCTCAATGTCACCTGCATTTGTACAGAAGAAGGAATTAGAACATTAGTTTTAGCGAAGTTACATAAACCGAATATCATCTTTTTGGATACAACGTTAAGTGATTTGAATAGTAGTAAGATAGTCAGATATCTCAGGTCTAATAGTGAAACATCAAAAATTCCCATTGTTGGTTGTATTCCAGCAAAAACACAGCACAATATCGATCGGCTAATTATATCTGGAGTCAACGATTATATTCGCAAACCTTATGATATTAGTAAAATTGAAGCTTCAGTTAATCACTTTCTAGGTTGGGAGGATTCTTGTGTTTAAACTTGGGAATTATTTCCGAGTTCCGAACATCTGGAATTACTTCCATCATGACTAAAATACCTGTGGTTCCCGTGATAAAACTAGTATGACTTACTAAATCAATCACCGAACAATTGATTGATTTCTCAATTAAGTTTTGCAGATGTGGTCTGATAATTGCATTGATGCAATCTCTAACTACTTCTGCTAAACGCAAGTGATTATTTTCAGCAAGAGTTGCTTCAATTCGTGAAACAGAATTAGCGACGCTGATAACCAGTTGTGTATCGAAAAAATGGCAAATAATCTTACCAGGATTTTGTCCGAGTTGAGATGTGTAAAAAGAGCGTATCTGATTAGAGATATCTCGTTCAAGTTGACCAATGGTTGGTTTTAACATTGTCATATAATTAATTTCATTCATAAATAAGAACACAATTATTTTAGTAATTTTTGTAGCTTTATGATTAATAGAAATGTTGTCATAGTATACTTTTAATAAAAATATACAAAAGCAACATTAATGATTAATTATGACTTGCTCAAAAAAAACTAGTTTCTACGAAAAACATACTATTTAAGGGCTTCCGGGAAAAGAAAATACTAATTTGTAGGGTATGTGACGCTACGATGATAATTATGCTTGCTCGATTAGTACATTATTAACAAGCAAATCTCTGAGCTAGACAATATTTATAAAACAATAGACTTGTCCACAAATCAAGCTCAAGATAATTTAAAATCCTTATATAGCTTGGCTTTCAAATTTTGTAACAGAAAAACCTTTATAGTTTTTGTCTGTGCTGACTTTCAAGCTAATTAGGTTCTCATTTATGGATAAGTCTAATCTGTTTTTACAACTTCATCTGTAAGTACGGATATAAATAACATTGCTATTTTTTGATAGAAATAAATATTAAAAGCATCCCGGTAAAATGTATAGAGTTTTACTTGTATGTAATCAATTACCTTACGTCAAAAAGCTTAATTACTTAAACTTAGGCAAGTTTTACCGAGTGAGTCAAGCTTGTTACCAATTACAAAGGTATATATAGATACACTGAATCTGTCCAAAACAAAAATGCTCTAATCCTTCGTAGGCAGTCAGCAAATTTAATCGATCGCGGTTTTATTTGTAGACTTGAGTCGCAAAACTATTATTTGCGAGCATAGAGTTCTGCTCCTTAATCTCCATCAATAACTCCAATATCATTTCCCAGCGTCAAACTTCACCAAAACTATGCGATCGCTCCAGATGGCAGTCAGTCAATACCAAACATCTGGCAATCGTTGGACGGAAATAATATCCCCACCTGTAGTATGGCGGGAAAACTTCACTAATTTTTGAATATTACTGATTTAAGTTAATCAAGATTTATCAATTGCCAATAGGTGATTTGCGTCCTTATAAAGTATAGTAGTATGTCAGACAAATTATTGAGAACCCTATGGGTCAGGCTGATATGGGTGTATTAGTCAAGTGAATAATAAAATCGTATTCCAGAATACAAAAATGCACATGGTAATTGACTACTTCGCAATTTTGAGGCGAAAATTTAAGAGTAGGTGAACAAGCGATTTATTACTTGATTTTGTGCGAAATTTAAATATAAGTATACTATTGCGATCGTCAAATTCATGGATTCTTTATTTATCAATTCGTTACTTGAAGACTTGAAAAACCCCGATGAATCAGTCCGCGAACATGCGACTCGAAAATTGTGGCGAATTTGGTTCCAGCAAAAGGGGGTTCAAGGTTTGGAAATGATTGACCGCAGTCAAAAATTGCTTGATTCGGGAAAAATTACCGAAGCAGAGGCTGCTCTAAATAAGTTACTTCGCGAACAACCAGATTTTGCCGAAGCTTGGAACCGCAGAGCATTTCTTTATTACAGCACTGGTGATTATCAGAAATCATTAATTGATTGTCACAAAGTAGTAGCTTTAAACCCCGTACATTTTGGCGCACTTCATGGTATGGGATTATGTTACGCAGCCACTGGTGAGTATGAGAAAGCCATTAAATCATTTCGTCGTGCCTTAGAAATTCAACCTTTTTCTCTGGTGAATCAAAAGTTGATTTTAGAATGTACGATGCGCTTGAGTTAGGGGTTTAATTTAGACTGACCAAAGGTATGAATCAAAAAGTATGTGATTAATAGCCTCAAACACCGACATTTTCTTCGATATGGTTCATTGTTTTTAGTCAGCAGTGCCATACGCCTTTGGCGTTAAGCTAAGTCCCAAAGGGACACGCTTTGCTAAGGGTGCATCCAAGTTTTTATTTTTCCAAAAAAGGTAAATAAATTATGAGAAAGTAAGGGGAATTAAACGCGATCGCTGCCTCATTCCAAAACAATAATATCGTCATCAATTGGTTAAACAATCAAACTCTAGCTCCCATACTTACTTGTCTTGGAGACGGAGACGATGGAATTTGGAATATTATCCGTGAGTTTACCTTGAGAAACATCGACACCAAATCGTCAATTATCAATTAAAGCCCGTGCGATCGCAAAACTAAAGGATGAAGAAAGCCGCAAACAATTACTTGATGATGCGATCGTGGTAGAGATAGACTCAAGCAACTATTACCCGTCGGCAAAACGGTACAAATTCGAGAAATAACCAGCGATCGCTAAAGTAGAATCCTTGCCATGATGGAAAACTAAGATTCGACTAAGGGCAAAGTAAGCGATCGCACCTATGGCATGATGGATGCGATCGCATGGACACCCAACCTAACAAAGCAATGCATCTACATAGTCACAAATTAAAAATGCGATAAGCGTACGCTCCCTTTGTCCCTACTCTACGGGTTGATTTCCATTGGCGATAGCTGCCCTGTAAGGGCTAGGTAGTTACCTTCGGTGTCTATGGGACGAACGCTTAATGCCGGAGGTATACTCATCACTTTATATTACTTAAAACGTAGGAAATAATCAGTTTTTTTTGTGATATTTAAATTGTGTCGATACAGGTTCCAGATGCATAAATTAATTTTGCTAACCCTATTAAGAAGAGTAAGGGGAAAGTTCATTTATATGAAACAACCCAGAAGTGTTTTATCAGCACGCAACATAACTTAATTAATAGTCAAAAAAAAATGAAAACTATCCACAATTCTCTTCAAAAACTTATCATTAGTACCATTCCATTATTAGCTCTGAGTTTTAGTGGGGCAATTGTCCCCGTTGTTTCTGCTCAAGTGCAAAACTTACCTGCGAAAGCTTTATCAGGTAATCAAACAATGCAAGTAGCAATGAATAATGAGATAATCAATAGCGCAGCAACAAGCACTAGTAGTTATGTTATTGATGTTTATGTAAAATCAGATAAAAAAGGTGAGATGACTTTAGAGAACAGAAAAACTGGTGAGAAGTTAACTTTGCCAGCTACACAAGTAGATAGAGATGGCAACGTATTTAGTGCTAGTGTTACAAAGGTACAACGAATTAATAATAAGGGTTTTCTTCCCTTCATTTCTCGCCAAACTACTACCTATCTTCTCGATATACCAAAAAAAGAATTCTCTATCACCAAGCAGGCTAATTTACCTAATCGAAAAACAGTGCAAGTCGAAAAGACAGGATTTATCCTACAAAGTTGAAAGGAAGTTTGCTTTCTTTAATATTGATGGATGATTGATTGAATTCGTCATTTGCCATAGTTTACCACGGGAAAGTATCCACAATTATTAAGACTAGCAACAGGTGTAACTGCAACTTTACCCATTGCGAATACCAGCAAACGGGAAACTGATTTGTGCGATCGCTCATCAGAATCAACCTCGCGCGGAATGATTGTGATACTTTCTTTGTTATGGGAACTGAGGAAGGATTAATTTTGAATGATATACTTCAAAGTTGATACGGGTGGCTGGTAAAGTAAGGCTAAAAGCTAATACTCCCAAAAGATTACAAAAAGAGCGATCGCAAAATCTTTTGATAGTTTATTTCGCTACGATTTTCCAGAGGGACAGTTAATTCTCCGCCAGCAAATCACTAAAGTGTTGATTCAGCAAGGGCTTGAGGTTTATCCAGAAGAAGTTATCATTACTAATGGTTCAGAACAAGCAATATCATTAGCAACGAGTTATTATCTTCAACCTGATGATTGGGTCATTGTCGAAACACCAACCTACCACGGTACATTGGGTATCTTAGAAAACTTGCAGGTCAAAGTCGTTGATCGAAGAAGAGTGGAATGTTCACCATTGAGTCACTACGCTTTGGTGCAAACCATCCGCTAAGAGCGATCGCATAATCATCAGCAGTCAATCGCTATTACTAAAGACAGGTGTATTCCTAAATTTATACAGCCAAAATAATGACATCATCCCACCCAGGAGATAACTATGGCATCAGGAATAATGATTGCAGGTGAATGGATAGCCGACGGGAATCAGCCAAATTCCAGTGGTGAGTTCCGTGAGATAAAAACAACATTTCGCGATCGCGTCACAGCAGATGGTTCTAGCGGATTTAAAGCGGAAGCCGGAAGATATCATCTTTATGTTGCTTTTATCCCCACCGGACCAATTATTGATTTTGATGAAGCGTGCGATCGCTCTTGGGATTAAGCTTTGCTTTACTGAAGTTGAGAGTATTTCGCTGCGATTCGCATAATCATCAGCAGTCGAACGCTATTACTAATAGTAGTCTAATCGAATATTTATTTTGATTTTTATGGAGTTATGCTCATGATTTTTCATATTTCGATCGATGCTCGTAATCCATTGCAGGTTGCTACAGCTCTAGCTGAGGTTTTAAATGGCAAGGTATATAAATTTTTCACTCCTGGTAGTTACTTGGTGATGCCATTTGACAACTATGGTACTCACATTGTGGTGTTTAAAGAAGGTGATGTATGGGTTCCAGGTACTGATACCAAACCAGCCCAGGTACTCTCGGCAGAACCGACAAACTTGGTGGCTAACCATACAGCCATCGCGGTTCCCACTACCCAAGAGCAAATCGAGCAAATCGGACAACGGCAAGGATGGCGCGTTTTGACTCGCAAGCAGGGAGAAGGGGTTCCATTCAGCGCGGTCGAGTTTTGGGTAGAGAATCGTATCCTGTTTGAATTTTTACCACAGGAATTTGTATCCCAATATTTGCAGACCATGCAACCAGAGATAATTGAGAAAATGTTTGGACTGCCAATTCAGCTTATGCCAGTTTAGCCTTACCTGGGTGCTTTGCATCAAGTTTATTTAGCAGTTCCATCCGAAACTTATTTGGATTTTTTTCAGCTTCCTTTTGTCCAACGCGCGATTCAGCGCTACCAAATGAGATTGATAATTTACGATCCAAAGCGGGAGGAAATACGGCAATGGATAAAATAGAGTTATATCGGCAGTATATTAAACAAATTTTGACTGAACATGCACAAAGCAGTTCTGAAAAAGAGACTGTGAAACCACAGTTAATTTTTGATTCTGAGAATGACCATTATCAATTAGCTTATGTTGGTTGGCAAGGAGATAAGCGTGTATTTGGTCCGGTGATGCATTTTGATATTTTAAATGGAAAAATATGGATTCAATATAATGGCACGGAAGAACTTGTTGGAGATAGATTAGTAGAGTTGGGAGTGTCTCCTTCTGATATTGTGATTGGTTTTTATTCGCCATTTAAACGTCAATTTACAGCTTATGCTGTGGAGTAAATTTGAGATAAATTCTTTGGTTCAGTTGAAATTATTATGAAAAATTATTCTTTAAAAACAACTTTGCTTAGTTTGATGTTTGCGATCGCGACTACTACGGGAACTCATCCCAAGTATTTCAAAAATTAAAGTCAAAAATAATTCAAACTTGTACAACAACCTCAAACCCGATCGCCATAGCAGCGAGCTTTTTAACATCCACACCCCTAACTCCCGTCCCTATTTGTATCCTTTCCTCCCCTATTTCCCTTCGGGCGATCGCATCCAAATCTACCAACAAACTTTCACTAATATTCAAAAAATCATCATTATTGGTGGGGATTGGTGTTTCCCGTGAAATATTATCTCTGGTGGCAATTTTCTCGATCGCTTTGAGTGTATTCCGCAGGGGAGATGTACTGGCAATAATTAATGCTTCTTCCACACCGAATGGTTCGCTAATTTCCAGTTTAAAACTACTATCCCGATCGGGAATTGTGCGTTTTGCTTTCGCAGGTAAAATAGCTTCTTCATCTCCAACAGACCAGTTATTCGGGAATATTATATTCATATTCCCCCCAGCATCAATTACCAAAATACTGACATAAATAGGTACCGATTCTTGATTCTCAATTGTAAAGGCGAACAAGCTACCTACCTGAATTTTTGGAATCAAATCATCGCTGACAGTGGAAATAGTTTTTGTCGTACTTCCAGCAGTTTCTCCGTAATTGTTTTGGGAGTTTTGCTTGAGAATTCCGCGAGTTGGTAAAGCCCTGGCAATAATCCGATTCTCTTTCACATTCCCCATCGCAACCGTTACTTTGAGTAGGGATGTATTATTATTACCGATTATTTCTCTAACAATACGTGTTGCTAATAGGGATTTAAACTTAGGTTGCAAGCGTTTGACCCCATCCCCAATACTTTCATTTGCCGTTCCAAAAGAATCGAGAACTATTTCCTCTAGGGATGGTAAAAATAAACCCAAACTACCAACAACAGGTAAATTTTTTCGTCGATTTTTGAGAAATTTCCGGTACCTCGATTCAGTCATAGAACCGAATACATAGTGGATTTCCTGCTTTCCCAAAGATAGGGGAGTAACTCGACCGATAATTTGTAAAGCTTGCCTGGCTTGTTCCAAACTATTACCATCGAACCCATCATCCAAGCCAATTTTTAATTTTAAATTTTGGGGAATACCGCGAATCCTTTCTTGCAAAATAGTCCCCGCTTGAATTTGACTATTTCCCCTAGCTGGAGCGATAAATTTTCCCCGTCCCACCAAACCATCGCGAGACTCTAACTTCACAATTCCCGTTTCGCGATCGCCATTAGTTACCGTTACAAAAATCGCTTCTCGCTCGAAAGCTTCGAGGGTGCGGGTATCGATTCCCCCCAACCACAATTCAACTATATCTCCCCGTACGTTAGTAACTACCGCTTCAGCAGCAGATGTATTGAAGGAAGTGAAAAAAATAGGTGGATTGGAACTGACTCGATTATTGACATTAACTTGAGGATTTTGAATATAGCCATGGATATTTGCTAAATTACTCGTACTGCGACCCACATCCCCAACAATTCGATCTACCGATAAATTTGATGTTTGCTGCCATAAATATTGAGTCAGAGAATAGGTAAATGCCCCCGCATGAAACCCATTTAAAGGTACATCGGTCGCTAATTGTTCGCTTTTTGCCGACGCAATTGCCACACCTTTAGCAATATTTTGACGGCGTAATTTAATAAACTCCTGGGGCGATAAATTCAATCGTTTTAACCATTGTTTTTGATAGCTCAACTCATCGGTAGAAGGCTGGTATTTTTTTCCACCATTGCGCGATCGCACCGTCAAATTGCCCCGTTTGGCACCTCCAGAATAGCAACTATCCAAAACAACAGTCACATTATCTGTTTTTAACGCATACATGAGTAAAAACAGAGTGTGTCCCATAATGTCCTGCACCACACCACCACCAGCCTTATAGCCCGAATCGATCGGCACCAAAGTACTATTCAATCCATCGGGTTCGTCCTTGTCTGGGTCTTGAATACGGGAACCATGTCCCGAAAAATGAAACACCACCGTATCCCCCGGTTTGGCTCGATCGATGAGGTGCTGCTCGAATGCCGTGAGAATACCCTGCCGGGTTGCATCTCCATCCAGGAGGATTTTTATATCCTGGGGATTGAAACCAAAGCGCGCCCAATCGTTGCGTTGGCTGGATAATTCGCTGCCGGAAAAATCCGTACCGTAAATTATATTTTTTGCCCTAACGACATCCGATTTATCGACAACTTCGCGGTTAATTACGTTCGGTAAAAAGTAGACTTCCTTACTAAATTGCCGGGTTTTGGGGTTAATTACACAATGGGCGTTGGTGAGAACAACATCTTCACTAATTAACGTTCCCGTGCAGTGATAACCCTTACCTTCAGTATCAAAACCCTGTACCCGACCAATTGCCGACCAGGGATATCTACGGCTCAACATGGGTGTACGATCGTCCCAACCAATTACACCCCTTTTTCCCGGTATCTCATCGGGTTTATTTGCCTGGGGCAATTTACTCGGTTGGAATGCTTTTCCCTTACCTGGAAGTGGGAAACCTTTGGCGTTTTGGGAAGAAGTGTATTTGAGTGCGGTTTTTTGAGTCGTGGTTTGAGCGTTGACACCGTGCCAAGTGTTAATCGCGATCGCACCGATCGATAGGAGCATGAATCCCGCGATCGCTTTTTTATTAGCGTTCATTTTGGTCATAGCTTGATTCCTTATTTGATTCCTTATTTGATTCAGAACTTGAGTCATCATCTGCTTGCTCCGCGATTGTTTTAAAATTACATATCAAAAAATTATCGATCCCAAAAATTGCTCACATGGAAATGTTTTACCTCCATTCCCCCTGTAGGGTAAAAGCAGCCCAGTAGTGGGGACTGCGCCATTCGGAACCCTGCCACAACTGGCGTTGGGCTGCTCTTAGGGCTTGGGCAGGAGTCAGGTTATTCGACAACATTTGTCGGTAAAATTCCTGCATCAACACCGATGTTCCCTCATCGTTGACCTTCCATAACGACAGCGCTACCCGTTCGGCACCAGCATACATTAATCCCCTTGTCAACCCGACTAAACCTTCACCACTGACGTTTTTGCCGAGTCCAGTTTCGCAGGCACTCAACACAATTAACTCGGCAGGGTAATCCCGCTCAAATAAATCTGCCAATCGTAAATAACCGGGTATTTGTTTGCCGCTGTTATCTAGCAACGACAGCACAATTCCCGATAACTCCGGTTGGTCGGGATTGACGAAACCGTGGGTAGCAAAGTGGAGAATTTGGTATTGGCTGAGGTCTTTACTCGTAGCCCAGTTGTAGTTAGCTTCAAAATTAAACGCTTGCAAACTCGATGTTGGAGGAAACAGCTTTAATATTCCCCGTGCTTCCGTGGCTGTGTTGGGTAATCTGCTCCAACCTGTACGCTTGAGACTTTGGGCAGAACGATCGAGGGCAGAGCGTTCGAGTTCGAGTTCCCCTAAAAGCGATCGCGGTTTTCCGGTAACTCGTTCATCGTCGTTGGTATACACGGGGTCAGCTAGAATCGCGATTTTTTTGGGTGCGGGTTGACGGTTGGCGGTTTTTTCCCGTTGAATTGCGATTGTCGATGCGGAGGGTAGATTAACGATTTCGTGGTTCAGGAATAGGGGTTGGTAGTTGGTGTTGGTTTTTCCTGGGCTTGGGGGATTGGGTTTGATGTTGACTCCACGTCCATCTGTTTGTCGATCGGTTGGATTATTTTGCACATTTCCCAAACCCTTATTCCCATTGAGGTCGTGTAGGGCAGCAAAGGGAATTTGTTGCAGTACGCCATCCGCAACGACCACCAAACGCTTCCCTGCCAATTGGTTGGCTAATTTAT
Organism: Calothrix sp. CSU_2_0; assembly: GCA_012034595.1. Lineage (GTDB taxonomy): Bacteria > Cyanobacteriota > Cyanobacteriia > Cyanobacteriales > Nostocaceae > Brunnivagina. Next base: position 21,994 of record JAAUPE010000031.1, read on the forward strand.
CCTTGACGGGCGCAAGAACAAGTTGACTGAGTTGTTGCGCGGACTCGATCGCCACATTGGTCGTTGCAGCATCTCCCAGGGCGGTGTGGTATCGATTGGCGATTTTGGCGATTTCTGCTTCCTTGGGTAATTCGTAGCTAGTTAGGGATGTGGAGGTGACTAACCACAGAAAACTGCGATCGCTACCGAGGGAATATTGGAGTAATACGGTATCCTTGTCGAGTTGTTGTTGAATTTGTGCGAGGGTAAGCGGTTGGGGGTTGGTAATTTTATCCCGCTCCGGATTGCGATCGCGAATTTGGGCTTTGAGGGCTTTTTGTTGGTTGATAATATTTTGGATTTCCGCTTCCGTTTGCTTAATTGTTTCCCGCGATACCTGCGGCTGGTTGACTAGTTGAGCCAGATTTTTTTCCTGGGCTTGGCGTTTGGTTTGTAATTCCTGTTCTCGGTCGATGAGTTGGGGGTCAATGTTTTTACTGAGTCTGGCGTTAGCTTGGGCAAGAAGTTCGACTAAACCACGGGCACGGGAACGCTCGCTGGTATTCAGCGCCAGGGCATTGTAACCTTTAGATGGGTCTTTTTTGTGCAGTTCCATCAACAGGTCGATATAGAACTTGTAGTAACCTTGAACTGTGGCGAAGTAGGTAGTTTTTAAGTCTTGGTCGGTATAGGTTCCCCGCAGTTCTTCGATGATTGCGATCGCATTTTCGATATGTTGACGCGCTGCTTGCAGATTTCCTTGTTTGCGATCTAGAGCGGCAAGATTCCATAAAGTACGAGCCTCATTAACCTTGTTTCCCACTACACGATCCAAAGATAAAGCTTGTTTTAAGAATTCGAGAGCTTTTTGTTTTTCTCCTAAATCTGAGTAGACTGCACCAATATTATTGAGGGTTGTAGCTTCCACATCTCTGTCACCCAATGCACGCAATAAAAGCAAAGCTTGGTTGAAGTATTCGAGGGCTTTTTTATTTTCCCCTAAAGCCAAGTGGACTGTAGCAATATTATTGAGAGTGCCAGCTTCCCCCCCTTTGTCACCCAATGCACGACGTAAAGATAGAGCTTGATTCCTCAATTTGAGGGATTCTTGTTTGTTTCCAAAATCTAAATAAATTCCCCCAATATTATCGAGGGTTCTAGCTTCCCCCTCTTTGTCACCAACCGCGCGATGTAAAGATAAAGCTTGGTTGTAAAATTCCAGAGCTTTTTTCTTTTCTCCTAAATCCGAGTAGAGGTTACCTAAGTTATTGATGCTTGTAGCTTCCCCCTCTTTATAACCCACTGCACGATGTAAAGATAAAGCTTGGTTCACATGTTCGAGGGCTTTTTGCTTTTCTCCTATATCCGAGTATATTCCACCAATATTATTGAGAGTTATAGCTTCCACACGTCTTTCACCTACTGCACGCAATAAAGGTAAAGCTTGGTTGTAAAATTCCAGAGCTTTTTTCTTTTCTCCCAAATCCGAGTAGGTCATACCAATATTATTGAGTGTAGTAGCTTCACCACTTCTGTTACCCAATGCGCGAGAAAAAGTTAAAGCTTGGTTGTAGTATTCGAGGGCTTTTTTCTTTTCTCCCAAATCTGAGTAGATTCCAGCAATATTATTGAGGATTGTTGCTTCACTACTTTTGTTACCCAATGCACGAAATAAAGACAAAGCTTGGTTATATAATTCGAGGGCTTTTTTCTTTTCCCCCAAATCCGAGTAGACTGCACCAATATTATTAATGGCTGTTGCTTCCATGCGTTTGTTTCCCATTAAACGCAATAAAGGTAAAGCTTGGTTATATAATTCGAGGGCTTTTTGCTTTTCTCCTAGATTCGAGTAGATATTACCGATATTATTAAGGGTTGTGGCTTCTCCACTCTTATTACCCAATCCGCGAAATAAAGCTAAAGCTCGATCAAAATATTCAAGAGCTTTTTTATATTCTCCTAAATCTAAGTAAATATCACCAATATTATTGAGGATGGCTGTTTCCTCACTTTTATCACCCACTCCACGGGATAAAGGTAGGGCTTGGTTATACAATTCGAGGGCTTTTTGTTTTTCCCCTAGAGCATCGTAGAGCAAGCCAATACTGTTCAGGGTTTTCGCTTCCTCACCCCTATTACTCAATGCGCGCCATAAAAGTAAAGCTTGGTTGTGAAATTCAAGAGCTTTTTTACTTTCCCCTAAACCTGAATAGATGCCGCCAATATTATTCAGGGTTTTAGCTTCCTCATTTCTGTCACCAACTGCGCGCAATAAGGGTAAAGCTTGACTGTAAAATTCAAGGGCTTTTTGCTTTTCCCCTAAACTAAAGTAGTTGCGACCAATATAATTGAGAGTTTGAGCTTCCTCTTTCTTATAACCTAGTTCGCGGAATAAAACTAAAGCTTGGCTATAGTATTCGAGAGATTTTTGTTTTTCGTTTAAGCTCAAGTTGATTTGACCGGCAAGCAAAAGCGTAACTGCGTGCATGGGTTTATTACCCAATTTTTCCCATAAAATTAACGCTGCTTCAAAATTCTTCCTCGCTGCAACTAAAGACTCTGGGGTATCTTTTTTTAATAATTGCAATCCTTCTTGAGTTAACTTCTCTGCTTCCTTATCGGCTGCCGTTCGAGTTGGATTTGGTTGATTAGTAGTTGTCGCTTGCTGGGCTATTTGCAATGGGTTTCTATTCACTCCCGCACCAACAGATTCGGAAAGTAAAACCAAGCTAAATAAACCAATACAACCGCAATAAATCGACTTTTGTAGTGCATTAAATAAATGTTTATTCTTATTGCTTGCGAACTGTAGCATTTTCTTACCGAACCTATATTTAAAATATTTCGAGAGATGTTTCGAGATGTACGTACGATCGAAAAACAAATATCCAGAAAAATAAATACCCAAATAGATATTAAATTACGGTTATCTATACAGAATTTTTACAACTCATCCTGAGTTTGCTTAATCGCGATCGCCGAGATTGTTTGAAAATTTAGATTTTTCATTAGTTGTCCCCCATTAGTTTATTATTCGCATTGACGCTCAATGACTGGAAATAGTAGATGCACGGAATTTGTACTTTGCCGTGGAGTTCTCACAATTTATACTTCCCAGTCCTTGGGGGGATATGCAGTTTTTCTCACTTACCCGATCTGCCTTGGTTCCCGGTGTTACACAATTGCTTCGGCAAATCCTCCCGTAGTTGGGATAATTCCTGGGAGGGGTTTGCGATCGAATAGGCTTGTTGAAGTGCATCCGACCACAGTTGTTTTTCGGCAAAATATTTAGTTTTCGCAAATGCGATCGCTTCTGGGTTGGCTTTTTGATTTTGCTGCAATTTCTCGATTAGTCGTATTTCTTTGCTGATGCGATCGCGTTGTTGTGCATCCATAATTTTGAAAGGAACCTGCATCATGGGACTAGTGCCTGTTTCGCTTAAAAATACAAACCAAACATAGCTGTGACCGGGTTTTAATGCTTGACCTTGATAGGTAATACTTTGTTTTCCGGTGACGATTTGCGTGCTTAAATATTGGGGATTTTCGGGTGGATTATTAATTGGGAAATTACCATCCGCAACGGCAATTTTTTTCACTCCCAATAGTGGATTACCCGGTTTTAGTTTGCTTTCTCCATTATTCCAAATAAACAAAGGTTGGGTATTCCAAACAACACGAGGCTCGGCAGGTGCATCGGGAGAAATCATACATACTGCTTGTGTGGGACGGGAACCACCTTTACGGGGTTTGACAGGAGGTTTAGGGTTGCGGGTGGGTTGAAAAATCCTATTCCATAGTCCCTGTTGCGTGGGAGCTTTTTGAGATACTGCGGGTTGAATATTGAATAAAAAAAAGAAATTAACCGACAAAGTAATACAAGCCGTCATAGATAATTTAGGCGTGCAAAATAGTAGTTTGATTTTACTAATGCCATTCATAAATATAAGTCACAAAGTATAAGTCATAAAGATAGGTTACAAATACAAACCACCAATGCAAATCGCAAATACAAATCACAAATACAAATCACAAATACAAATCACAAATACAAATATAAGACTTAACATCACTAAGCCCTATATTAATAAGTCTTGGTTGTAGGTGAATATTTTCCCGACTTACAAAAAGCATCCAAAATATAAAACCAAAACGTTATATTTGGTAGGAGCCAAGGTAGAATAATCGCGGTAGATGATACATACAACTGCAAGCCGATTAGCGTATAAAGTATTGCAGCCACACTTAATAGAATCAATACTTGATGGGTTTGTTCCGGTTTAATTTGATTATTCTTATTACACAAATACTCGGAAATAAGTTTACCTAATAAGATTGCCAAACCCACCATCCATAAATCTGGAATTGGTACCACCATTCTGTTATTGAGATAGTGATGGGTCATATAAGCATGAATTTCGCCACCCGTGAGGACGATACGATTACGATCGGGACTTTCTTGGTTTAACCAATAATCCATCGCGGATGGTAGTTCAAAATTATCTTCGTTATCGTTACCCGTTCCTGCTTCTTCGTAGCCTCCTGGTGCAACGATCGCGATTTGTTTTTGTAGGTTTTCGATTAACTTGGGATGATAGGAATTTTCGAGTAATTCCCAAGCAGAGATAGTTTGATAAATTTGTTGGGGAGGTAGGGAAAAATCTACAACTGGGTGCAACCACATTTGTTGAAATTGATAGCTAAAAGCAGTTAAGGGTTGTAGTTGATGGCGTTCGGATTGGGTTATTTTATAGTTAGTTTTATTGATACTTTTTGTACTTTTAAGGTTAGAACTATTAGTATTAGAACTTTTAGGATTAGAATTAGCAACACTTAAACTATTAATATAATTACTTACCTGCTGCCACAAATCTTGTTGACTCGTAAGTTGGGGTTGGGGTGAATTGGAAAATTGCTGTACCTGCTGGGAAATCGCTAAAACGGCTGCAAATGGTCGGGGGTCGTGGTTAGATTTATCATTGGGTAATAGTTGCATATACCATCCCGGCAAAACCTCGATTTCTCCCCCCATAGTCCAATTTTGACTGGCGATTTGGGGATGGACGTTTAACCATTTACCTTGACGATCGCGGGTTGTGGCAAATACAAAGCGTGTGGGCTGAGATGGCGATTTTAAGCCAGCTTGGAGGGATTTATGCAAAATGCGATCGCGTTGGGAATCGGGTCGGTCTAGGAGATAATCGATACCGACAACGGGGGCTTTGATTTCGACTAATTTATCGATAATTTTTGCCATATATTGGCGATCGATCGGTCTGGGAGTTAAGATTCCCGCTTTATTTATCGATTCGTTATCGATTTGAACCAAAAGTATCGGTGGGATAGTTTTTGTATCGACCTGACTGGTAAGGTTGCGATACATGGCTTGGAATAAAATACGTTTTTCCAGCAACCAGGTTTGCACGGGTAATTGTAAGCTAATTAATGTTAAAGTCGCAATGATAATTGTTTCTAAAGGTGTCGGCTTGAGCTTTTTTAGATATTGCCCGAAGCCAAATATTTGAAGTTGAAATAAGGAAGCATCGGGATGGCAAAATAGAGATGGAATTAAATAAGCACTGGGATAGGTAAGATTTTTTTCGAGTTTGAGATAATCGCAAGCACTAAATAAAGCCTGGTGAACATTTTGAGATTGGGAAATATTATTTAGAAACTGAACAAAAATTTCTTCCGCGACACAATTATGAATTGGTTCGCGCATAATTGCCACTTGACTCAAGCCCAGTTCGACTAATTTAGTGGCAATACTTAACCATCGCAGGAATTGAACAGGGCAAAGTGTAATCCCTTTTGGATTGCTGTTGCTAGGGGTTGTTCGATTTCACTCAAAGAAATAGTTGCATTGGGTGCGATCGATATTTGCCCTCCGGTTAAATCGGTTTCGCGACTGTGACCAGCAAAAAATAAAATATCCCATCCGCGATCGCTTTTCAACTTTTCGACAATTTCGTATTTGAACTGTTGAATATCTTTACCTTCCTGCCAGGAAATCAAATCAACTTGAATAAATTTTTTAGAGCTAAAATTGCTTGCTTCTCTTTTTCAAAATTCAACCCACTATCGTCACCGAAAATCGCTAGTATCCTGACTTTACCGGGAGAACGTTGAATTGGTTTAAGACTTTGTTGAATGTGGATTGGTTGGCGAACTATACGGAGTTTACGATCCGAGAATTGAGTACTAATTTCCCAACTTTCCCAAGGTAGTCGTGCTAGTTCTAGATTGCTACAACTAATAAAAATATCTACGGGAATATCCTGAGATTTACTCGTTTTCAGATGATTAATATTATTCCCAGCTAGATTACTATGGGCAGAATTATTCGCGGTCAAAATTGAACGAATATCGTACAATTCCTTACTACGCAACCACTGGTGAAATTCATACAATAATTTGGCTTCTGCTTGCACTAATTCCGCCTGCCAATCTACCGGAGGAGGAGCCACAACACCAATATTAATTACCTTGCCGCGCAATTCTTGGCTGTAAAAATTATGATAGATGCGCTGCCATATTTTATAATCGGCAATTATTTTATCTGGATAGAAAAGCTCGGCGGTAATTTTTTGATTATGATTCCAGGTTAGTTGAAACAAACATTTATTTTCAACTTGTTGAACTTGCAGGTAAAATTTAGTCACGATCGTATTAACCCACTTGTCTAATATCAAAAGCAAAGGTTGGCAATGTCACCTCTATACCATCTGCAATACTAATGGTGACTGTGAATTTCTCCTCCCAAGTTCCCACTACCGCCGTAAATAAATAGGAATTGACCTGTTGGGGTTCTACCTGTTGTTCGCTCAAAATTCCGGTTTTATCGCTGACCCGAAACTTCAAATTATTCGGTAAAACATTCGGTGCGGGTGCGCCTAAAATTAAAAATAAACTCCAGGTTTGGGGGTCATCTTCTGTGGAAGAATTCCAGGCTACAGCGTATATTCGTAGGGAATTACCAGCCAAGTAAAAATTGTAATGTCCGCACCTGGCAATGTTGGGAATTTCCACACCTTGAGTTTCCAATTGAGAGAGAATTGCAGCGAATTCTGCGGTAGGACTACGAAATTCCGTAGCAGGTGTTAAACCGATTAATTCCCAAGATAATGCTTCTCCAATTTCATCTAGCTCACCCCACATCCAACGTCCTAAATTTATCACTGGTTGGGTAATTAGCCGAATACGATCGCGTAGGTATTTTTGTAGGTTTTCAGTTCGTAGATTTTCGGTTCTAGAACTATTCGATACTGGGCTAATTTCTAACCTATTTGTTTGTAGTTGATATACCCATTCCAGCAAATCCGGGGACGTTACAACCGCACTTATTTGTTGCCAATTTAAAACTTGCCATAGTTCGACTGATGGTGTTTGCAATTGGGGTAGCAATTGGGTTAATTGATTTTCTAAAGTTGCTAATTCCTGTTGCCGATTGGTATCGATCGCGGGTAATTGTATTGCCTGTGGTTTCAGGATACGTAAATACAGTAAAATATTATTCGGTTCAATTTCAAACCAATCTAAGGGTATTTGATAACTGCCATCGACAATGGAATTAGTAAGAGAATAAATTCGCAGATAATCCTGCAATTGTTGATAATTGATTATTCCTCTGACCATTCCCGATTGTTCTTCTTCTCCAATTTCTACTAATACATAAAAATGTGGGATAAATTCGGGTAAATCGACAACCAACCTGGACAGAGAAATCTGTCGATCAAAGAGGCTATCAAGAGCGATCGTGCAAACCTTAAATTCTCCAATTTGTAAATTTGTCACAAACGGGAATACATTCGCAAGTTCGGGTTTGGCAATGGTTGAATCTTGCCAATCAACGGTGAGATTATCATCCCGTTCTTCCAACCAGTTCTTTAAAATAAATAATCCCAAGGCATTCAAATAGGTTTGCCACTGATGCGATTCATCGGGTATATTTTGACTTAATTGAACGGCAATATCGATATCTGCCGGTTTAATGTTAATACTTTCTGTTGGTAAACGTTCAAATTCAAAGGATAAGGGAAGAGTATACATAATTTAGCGATAGGGGAAATAGGAGGGCTGGGGGATTTAGGAGACAAGAGGAATAAGGGAGACAAGGGAAGGGAGTAAGAAAAGAAAATATTAAAATCTAATATTAAAATCTAATATTAAAATCTAATACTATCTATTTGCTGGCAAAGTCGTTGGGAGAAATAACTCATCTGACAATTACTTTGCATACTCGCGGCTTCGACTTCGGCTTGGGAAATGACATTACCAATTTGTTCGTCGAGTAGTTCGGTGATTGTTAATTCCAAACTTACTAAGCTTGTAGGAGTAGAATATTTTTGTGCTAGCTCGATGACTTGTGCTTGTAATTTTGCTAGGGTTTGTTGACGGATATCGGCACGAAAATCCTTAAGTTTTAACAGACGGGCAACAGCATCTTGGGCGCGAAGATTTAACTGCTTGGCAATATTACCCATCGATAATCTCTGACAGTGAAATAATTGTAGTGCTGTTAAAAATTGCTGGGCTTTTCCGATATCTTTTTTTTGTAATTTATGCAAACGCAGTGCGATCGCAGTTTGAAAGGAACTATCGAGACAACTTGCCATTTGGTCGCGATAGTTTTTTAAAAAATCCTTAGTTTCGTCAACTTCTTCGCTGCGATTAATAATATTCTGTTGATTCAAATCGGGAATTTGTTCGACAAAAGTACTATTTTCGTATAGCTCGTTATCGAGGGAAACCATTTTGAAAGAAGAATTTCTCGTATGCAACCGATACTCGCGCAATCGATCGGCTAGATTTTGTAATTTTTGCATAACTATTTTTATGGATAATTTATCTAGGAATTCATGAATATCTTGGGTTTTTAAAATATCTAAAATAGCTTGTAATTGTTCTGCTGTAGGTGGGTTACATTTTCCCAATGATTTACGATCGGCACGTTGGCGCAATCGATCGGTACGATAAATTTTGTGATAGGCTGACAGCAATCCCCGATTTTGTTCGATTTCTGTTGTTGTTAAATAATGAAATTCTCCCAGAATCCTTGGGAGTTGTTCGGGTTTAGTATCATTGAGAATTGCCCAATCGCTCACCAGGTATAAGCCACAGTCGAGTAAATATCTATTCAAGTCTTTATGCTGCCTCACCTTACGACCCGTCCAAGTTGACAAATTACTTTTATCTGGGTCAAAACTTGATAATATCTCCCGCCCCAAACACTGATAGGAATCAGACGGTTCTAAGCTACCATCATCATCGAGAACATACACAAATAAATCGCGACTTGTAAAACCGTGGAAACTACCAAACTGCTGTTCTAAAGAGAGGCAAACTCGTTCAATTTGCCAAGAAATAAAACAGAGTAAACAACGTTGGGCTATTAAAGAATAACAGGAAGAATTCGCTTGAGATAATTGTAATAATCGCTTTTGAATTGTAATATCCGATTCCGAAATAGTTTCACTAACATCGGCAAATGTTTCTTTAAAAAACACCTTTGCCGCCTGAATCTCTTTAAGTTTGCGTTTACCATCATTACCTAGAAAAACGAGAGTATAGTATTTTTGATTTCCCATGTTCCTATAATTTTCTAATGTTTGACTTGCACTTACCCCCCATATTCAATCATCTATTTTTCCCTAAAATATCCATAAAATCGTCCATATTACTTCCTAGCTCTCATAACCTGGGGGGTATGCAGGTTTGCGTATATATGCAATTAATCTTATTTACGATCGCCTACAGTAATAATTTTTCTGCATACCCCCCTTTTGCACTAGAAATAGATATAGATATGGAATAGATATAGATAAGCGGTTGGGCAAATCCTCCCAGATTGCGATCGCATTTATTCCTATAGAAGTATTACACTTAACATCCAACGGTATCGTCAGTAAATACAATGTTGCCGATTTTACCTATCCTTGGTTATCGATTTTGGCTTAAGAATGGTGATTTATCAGGATATTCATGGCGTATGTTGAAACCCAGACTATTTTCTGCGACTGCGGTTAGGGTAGTAATACTCACAAGCTGCTTAGGTGCGATCGCAACTGGATGTGCAAATTCAATAGCCTCCAATTCCCAGACACCAAACCCCCAATCGAGCGATCGTAATCCACCAGCATCGGTTGAAAAGACTTCCGAACAAACCTCAACCAGCAACAAATCCGGCGAGAAACGCCGCAGCAGGAGACAAAACTCCAACTCCCAGTCTCTAAAACCTAATCTCCGCGAGGGAATGTCCTATCAAAAAGCGCGGCAGTTATTGTTACAGCAGGGATGGAAACCTCACTTACAGGGAGATGAAGCCAATCTGAATAATATTACTGTTAGAGAATTATACGATTACGGTTATGTGGAAATCAAAGATTGTTCCGGAACTGGGGTTGGTGCTTGTTTATTCGAGTTTATTAATCAGTCTGAAGATATTTTATCTGTCTCCACAAGAGCTGTGAGTGCAAATAATAAGGAAAGAGAAATTTGGCGATGGTCAATTGAAAGGAAAACTAACAACAATCAAGGCTATTCATCTACTCATCAATACTCTCAAAAACCACCATTCATCGGCAAGAGATTTTTTAATTTTGCTGGTGGCAATGGTACGGGGCAATCGATTACTATTTTAGCAGATGGAACGACGAGCGTACAATTTCATGGCAAATTTGAAAGCCCAGTTTTATATCGAGGAAAATATACAAATCCGATTAATTTACAAGATGGTAGTGGGGAATCACTATTATTAAAAGATGGCAAGATATATCTTCTAAATGGTGATGGAAAAATTCCCCCAGATTGCCAAGATGGTGGTAAACCCTGTGTCTCAGATTTGGTCGCATCGACTTCTGAAACTCAAGAGCCAGTAGAAACTACTAATATTCAAGATGGGTATTATGTTTTGGGAGGAACAGGTCAAGGATTGGAAGTACGGGGAAAAAAATATCGCTATTACGACGAGGGAGGAGAAAAAGAATGGCGAGATATTGGCGAATTGAAATCGATTAAAGCAGGGTTAATTTTTGATGGTCAACAATATTGGTGTCTTCCTCCCGATCGCGAAGTTGGAGTCTGTACGGAAAATGGTTGGAAAAAATATGCAAATAACCCTTAGAATTACGTTAATCTTATTTCTGATTAACTCTATATTTTTACCTGCAAAAGCGACAGCGATCGCAATCAAAAATCCTGACAAAAATTCCCTATTTACATTTATAAATCCCAATGGAGATGCCCTATTTGTCCCCGCAAGGTCAGTGAGTGCAAATAATGGTGATGATAAACCTTGTGTCTCAGATTTGCTCGCATCAACTTGCGAAACTCCAGAGCTAGTTCAAACTACTAATATTCAAGATGGAAATTATATCACCGAAATTGGACTGGGAATAGACCCAAGGATAGGGTTAGAAGTACAGGGAAACCAATATCGCTATTACGACGAATACGAAAAGAAAGAATGGCGAGATATTCGCGAGTTGAAATCGATCGAACCAGGGTTAATTTTTGACGACAATCAATATTGGTGCAACCCTCCCAATCATGATGATGGAGTCTGTACGGAAAATGGATGGGAAAGATATCAAAATTTGGGATATCCAAAAATTTTAGATTTTGAATTTTGGATTATTCTCGCACAACTAAATTATTTCACTAATTAAATAAAAAGATGAAAAAACTAAACTTGATTTTGGCAAGCATTACTTGTTTTGGCTTAGTATTTATCCCTAAATTGGCAACTGCAAATCCACAAAATAAAGCCAAAGAGCCGAACAGTTTTCTGGATTGGTGTCAGCAAAAATCTCAGCAACCACCAGAAACCCAGCGAATAATCCAACTCTTACTCAAGTCGGCAGAAGAACAGGATTGTACAAAAGCGCATAAAAAACTCCATAGCCGCACCGAACTTTCTCTTAGTGATGAGAATCTGAGCGACATTAGACCATTATCTGGGTTGACCAATTTAACGCATCTCAACTTAGGTGTGAGCAAAATCTCTAATATCAAACCATTATCAAAATTGAGCAATTTAATCGAGCTGAACCTGAGTAATAATGAAATTAAAGATATCACGCCCCTGGCAAAATTAACTAAATTAAAAAAACTTGAAATCAGGCGCAACAACATTGTTGCTATCCAACCATTATCAAGCTTAGTCAACTTGCGTGAGTTGGATTTGACTGACAATCAAATTAATAATATTCAGGCATTAGCTAACTTAAACAATTTGAAAAGCATTCTTCTTTTTCGCAATCAAGTTAGTAATATTCAACCATTATCTCGTCTAACAAAAATAACCAGTCTGGGCTTGAGCGACAACAAAATAAATGATATTCAACCCCTTACGGCTCTAACCAATTTGACTAGCCTTTATCTGGGAAGTAATCAAATAAGCAATATCCAACCAATATTAAAGTTAAATAAGTTGACTAACGTTTCGCTAGAGGGAAATAAAATCAGTAACATAAATCCATTATTGAGTTTGAAAAAATTACGTTTCTTAGGTTTGGATGAAAACCCGATCGCAGATGTCAAACTCCTTAGCAAATTTACAAATTTGAAAACTCTCAGTATCAAGAATATCAAAATGAGTGATATCCAACCTCTATCAAACCTCGTCAATATAGAAGTACTTTATCTAAATGGTAATCAAATTAGTAATCTTCAAGCATTATCTGGTTTAAAAAATTTGAGTACCCTAGATTTAAGCAATAATCAAATCGTTGATGTCACACCTTTAGCGGGGTTCAAAAATCTCTATCAACTTAGTCTAATGTATAATCGCATTGTTGATGTTAAGCCCCTATCAAGCTTGAATACTTTATATCTTTATTTGGATAATAATCCGATTAAAGACAAAACTTGTCCAATTAAAAATGCTATATGCAGCTTTTAAATATTACCTTCATTGCCAAATATGTAGTTACTTAAGTTACTTAATTCACCATCTTACGTACAAGCTTTTTACTAATACCGATCGTCAAAATATATGCGAACAACATTGAATTTACTAACTATTACATTTGCCAGCGTAATGTTATTTAGTAGTCCTTCCTGGGCAAATACTCCAAATTTCATAAACTCATGTCGTCAAAAGTCCCAATTAGCCCCAGAGATTAAACGCACAGTTGAAGCATTACTGGAAGAGGTCAGAGAAAAAGACTGCGTCAAAGCAAATCAAAAATTGAATAACTTGACCAGGCTCCATCTTAATAACAAAAAAATCAGTGACATTCGACTATTAACTCAATTTACAAAGTTAACCGAATTAATCTTGAGTACAAATGCCATTAGTAATATCGAACCCTTGGCAAAATTAACAAATTTGACTAGTCTGCGGATAGATAACAATCAAATCAAAGACATAAAACCTTTATCTAAGCTATCAAAATTAACCTTCCTCAGATTAAATGGAAATCGAATCATTGATATTACCCCACTATCTAAACTCAATCAATTGACAAAATTGCAATCTGAAGAGAATCAAATCAATAATATTCAAGCATTGTCTGGATTAACTAATTTGCAATCAATTAAACTGAACAATAATAAAATTACTGATATACAACCGTTATCGAGATTAACAAACCTCACCGATCTATACCTGGGAGAAAACCAAATTAGTAATCTTCAACCTCTAATAGGACTAACTAATTTAACTAGTTTAAGTCTTAGAATCAATCAAATTGAAAATATACAACCAATATCGGGCTTACGAAACTTAAAATCACTCTGGCTCGACAAAAATAAACTCAAAAATATTCAACCCTTATCTGGCTTAAACAGCTTGACCTTTCTCGGTTTGGAGGGTAATCAACTTAGCGATATTCAAGCGATCGCAAATTTATCGAATCTACAAATGCTCAACCTCACCAAAAATAAAATTACGAATCTTCAACCCCTATCCAGTCTGAAAGATTTGAGAGTACTTTTTCTAGAGAGTAATCAAATTGTTGATGTTAAACCACTCGCTGGATTCACACGGTTAGTGCGTGTTGTTTTGACAGATAATCAAATAGTTGATACTCAGCCATTATCATCTCTCAAAATATTGAATACTCTGGAGTTAGATAAAAATAAAATAGTTGATATTACACCCCTAACGAAATTAACACAATTAGGTGTTCTCTCCTTGAGAAATAACCAAATAGTTGAGATTGAGGCTTTATCAGCCTTGAAAAATCTAGTTTATCTACATCTAGGAAACAACCCAATCCCAGAAAACATTTGCCCAGTAGAAGTATATAAATGTACTTTTTAAAAAATGAATAAATATTTATTTCTGATACTTTGGAGCTTAGTTAGTCCATTTTGCTTGGGACTAATCGTTAAATTAAATACATCCGGGTGGAATCCTGGGAGCGGAATTTCAATATTAGCGATCGCTCTTAATTTAGCTTACTGGGTGCTTTTGGGAATTTTGCAAGCGGGGTTACTATTCTGGGAGTTTAAAGATAAGCAACTATCCTGGCAATGGTTTCTAAAAACGAGTATTACAGGTTTTTTTCATCAGGTTTTTTCTAAACTAACGCAAAGTGCTTTTGTCGCTGGTAAATTTGCGTCAACTTGTTCGACATTTGTAACATCTAGTCGGAGAATAAATACATCACTATCAGTTATTTCCAGGCTGATTCGTCCGCTTAACCGAACATGCTTCCGAAATAGGTTGTTTGTGTTTCTACCATCGTTGAACCGCAAATAAATACGTTCAGATGATGAATTCTCGATGAACTGACTACCGCTACGTAAATCATCCAGAGGATATGAAGCTGAATCTACTTCTAATTGACCAGTACAAGCTACTAATGGGGGGCGTTCTGTGTATAAATTCGTGAAAAAATAGCCGAGGAAAATTCCCAAAATAAATACAATCGGCGATCGCGCTTTTATCGTCTTAGCCATAACTAAAAATCAGGTGTTGCAAAGTAATAATTTATGCTTGATGATTTGCATGTGTTTTTAGGATGCAATTTTCAATCAATCCACATACCCAAATGTCATTATCAAGAAGAGAAAACTTAACGTTAAAAAATGATTAGTCCCAATCCAGCGATCGCAGCCAATAAAGCTGGAGTTATATGTTTGGTTTGATGATTTTGACCTGGAAAAAATCTTCGCGAGTAAAAAAACACAGAATCCGCCACATTTAAACCACTCAATACTGATACAAGTCCCCACAAAAGTGCTAATAAAGATACATCTGCTCCTGGATCGTCAAAAACTCGTGCAGTCGGAAAAGGTTTGATGGCATACTTGAGTGCGGCAATTTGGATTGGTGTTAACTCTAAACCTTCAATTTCAACATATTCCAGTGCCGATGCTTGTGACCATCGACAGGTAGGTGTTTGTTTGCCAAATCTAGCTCTACACTTCAGGGATGGAGGTTCAACTTCTTCGATGACTAGTGTTTGATTGAGGATGGGAATTTCGCAGTGTAAATTTTGACTTAAGCGACAATGAATCAAATGCAAAGGAACAGTAATCGATTGTTCATCTTTGGTGGAAATAGATAATTCAAAGTATGGACTTGGTAAGCGATCGCGAATCATCAATAGTGGGAGCAAACACACGAAGATAAAATTCAAAAGCAAGGATTTTTTGCGTTGCATGAGTTTATTTATTCACCCGTTTGCTATTAAATCTTATAGCGACTGGATTTTAGGTTTTGGATTTTTAGGGCAATACTAAGTCGGTAATTAATGGTGCGTGGTCTGAGTTAGCGTGGGAGCTAGTACGAATTCCTGCTATGCGAAATTCTTTAGTGACAAAACAATGGTCAATGGGAATGTTCATGAGAGGAATTAACCAATTGGGGTAGCGGACGTGAGTTGCGCTTCGAGGCCAACTAGGTAAAATACCATAACCTAAACTAGCATTATGTAACCCAGATTTTTGGACAAATTCTCGGTAATAAGGCGACCAAGGTGTTAAGTTAAAATCTCCAAAGACAATTACTGGGACTTTAAGGGTACTCACATAACTGCTCAATGCTGTTAATTGGCGATTGCGACGGTGAAAGGTTGAGGGCTTTATTGGTATCGTTGGATGAGTCCCAATTAATTGGATGGGTTTGTTGTTAATTTCTAAAGTTGCAAGTAAATTAGTAGCGTCTCCGTTTAATTTATCTCCCTTAGCATCTCGGAAGGGTTGACGGGTAAAAAGTGCTAAACCACCACCTGGGCTTCTAAAGGAATAAGGTAAAATATCTTTTAATTTTGTATTTAGTTGCTCAACTGCATTTTTATCAACTTCAATAAATAAAGCGACATCAGGTTTTTGTTCTTTTACGACTTCGGCTACTTCGCTAAAGTGGTCATTATCAGGGTTTAAATTGAACTGTAAAATTCTTAGAGGTTGAGAGGCATTATTTATTTGCTGTGAGTGGGGTAAATACCAAGGAAGGATTCCGATAGAGTTTAAACCAACTAGCATTAAGGAGAGAAAGATTAAGAGTTTATATTTAAAGTAACCTCTCCACCAAAGAATTAATAAACTGGTGCTGATAATTAAAGAAACAATTAAATATTGTAATCGAAAATGAGCTAATAGTTCTAATGGCCAAAACCAAGCTTTATAACTTACGAATGATGCGAATGTTAAGCAAATTAAAGCGATGCCAATTGAGAATATAAGTATTTTTTTCAGCATAAGTGATGGCAATAGATTTCTCCCAAATATTTAAATTAGCTTAAATCAACTTAAATCAACTTAAATCAACTATTTTCCGGACTTCGATCTGGATAAATTGGGTTTGGGCTTGTAGACGTTACATACTTCTGAGTAATTTATGGGTATGCAGGTTTTGGAAGAGATGAAGAAATCGAGAGAAATCTGCATACCCCCTCAATTTCCGGGAAATATAAATGGGTAAGCGGTTGGATCGAGCAAGTTTAGCAAAGATGCAACGCCAAGATGCGATAAAAGCGCGATCGCCACTACTATCCTTTACTGACGATTAATTCCCATTTGATTTACCAAGTATCAAATTAAATATGAATTTACGTAAATTTACTAATCTAATTCGCTCCAGCAAAAACCCGCTCGTCGGACTGAGCTTAACGATGTTGATTGTCACCGCAGCTTTTCAGGTTCATGGAGTTTCCCAACAGCAAAAAAATTATACTCGAACTTCCCAAGCCATGACAAATAATTCCCAACCAATAAAACCAATCACGATCGAGAACACCGACAAAATGGGAATCCGAAAACAAATCTTGCCATCAGTCGCGATTATCAAACCCTTGCGTTGGGAAGTCCGGATAGTACAATTCAAATCCGCAATACCATTACGAATCAATTAATCAAAACCCTTACCGGACACAATGGTTTAGTCAACATTGTGTCGTGGAGTCCCGATGGTAAAATCCTTGCTTCTGCAAGTCGAGACAAAACAATTAAACTCTGGGACGTTAGCACCGGTAAACAAATCGCAACTATTAGCGGTTACAGTGGAAAAGCCGCAGATTTAGCTTGGGTTTGGAGTCCCGATAGTAAAATCATTGCGATCGCATACCCGGATAACACAATTAAACTTTGGGATGTTGCAACAGGTAAATTCAGCAAAACCCTGACTGGAAATAACAGCAAAATTTCGATGATGAGTTGGAACCCTCGCGGTCAAGGGCTTGCAGTTTGGAGTAAGGACGAAAAAATTCAACTTTGGCATACCAGCACAGGTAAATTACTGCAAACCATTAGCGGATATGATGCCGGATATGAGGCGAAGAATATCGAAAACATTTGGAGTCCCGATGGAAATGCGATCGCGCTTGCAAACCCAAGCATAGTTAAAATTTGGGATGTTTCCACAGGTAAGTTAATCAAAACTATTGACCACGGTTTTGGAACATCCACCGCAACTATTATCAATTTTGTTTGGAGTTCCGATAGCAAAAAACTGGTTTCGACTAATATCGGTGGTGCAATTATCTGGGATATCAATACGGGAAAACGCATCAAGGAAATCATGGAAATTTATGCTGCTAGTGCGGTTTGGAGTCCTGATGGGAAAAAACTTGCGGTAGGAGGACAGGAAGGAAAAATCACGATTTGGGATATAACTACAGGTAAATCTCAAATTCTATACGGACATGGTTTTTTTGTTACCAATTTTGATTGGAACCAAGATGGTAAAATTCTGATTTCTGTGGGAATGGATAACACCATCAAGATTTGGGATGTAACTACGGGTAAACGACTCAAAACTTTGTTTGGTTTCGGTCATGACGGTGGAATTATAGATATCCGGTGGAACCCCCAAAGCAAAATTCTGGCATCGACGGGTCAGTACGGCAAGAAAACTATACTTTGGAATATGGATGTGAATAATTTAGTGGCAAATAAAGTAATCCAAGACAAAGAAATTAGCAAAAAAATTAATTTCCCCGCTCATAAAAGTTCAGTTACAAGTTTGGTTTGGAGTCCCAATGGTAAAATTCTCGCTTCTAATGCTAGGGAAGAAGAAGGTGGCACAATTAAACTTTGGAATACTTCCACAGGTAAATCGTTGAATATCCCAAGCGGAAATCAAAAAATAGCGATAGCAAATATCGCTTGGAACCCAAACGGTAAAACTTTCGCAACTACTGGTAGGGAAAGAATCGTCAAGAAAGTTTCCGGAAATTCGGGTGCGATCGCCAACGAGATAGAATACGGTGGTACAAAGCTTGTGATTTGGGACGCAACCACGGGTAAACCCCTCAAAACCATTGATGCGGCTAAAAGCGAAAAGTTAGTTTGGAGTCCTGACGGTAAAACCCTCGCAACTTCTGAGGACACTAATATTCGACTTTGGGATGCAGCTACAGGTCAGTTACTCAAGACCATAAATGGTCAGTCTATTTACCCTAATTTTGCTTGGAGTCCTGACGGTAAAACCATCGTTGGATATGACCTTGATCGGATGAAGCTTTGGGATGTCACCACGGGAAAATTAAGCACAACCTTGGTGGGTTTAAAACTCGAAGAATTGAGTACTGGTGGTGGTGAAACGGGTAATATGATTGGTGCGATCGCTTGGAGTCGGGATGGTAAATTTATTGCCACGACGGATGTAAGCAGAACGATTCAAATTTGGGATGTAACAGCAGGTAAATTTATCAAATCCCTCACAGGACACGGTAGCGCGATTTTGGATGTGGTTTGGTCGGATGACAGCAAAACCCTCACATCGGTAAGCCAAGATAAAACGATTAAACGCTGGGATATTTCGACAGGCAAGGTACTGGAAACCATTGGGATTAATTTACCCCACACATTGCGCGTATCTTGGAGTTCTGATGGCAAAAAATTAGCTGCGGGGGAGTGGTTTAATTTAACGAATAATCAACGCATTCAGATTTGGGATATTAATTTGGATAATTGATAGCTGAAACGTTTATAATTTTGGTTTCTTATTTCCTATTCTTTATTCATTCTCATACAGTCTCTCTGTTTAATTCTTGGCTCATCTCAGGCTGTACTTCGGGATATTTTGTGCTGTTTATATATCTGCGTTAATACTGGGATATGCAGTTTCTAAAAGTATTTTGAGCATTTAATTATTTATAGAGAATGTAATAAAATTAGGACATAAAAATTTTAGTTATTGCAAATAATTGTTTGGTGCGATCGATATTTTGCAAAAATAGCTATTTTGTGGATAATTTTACAGAAAAAGAGGCTTGAAGCATAGTTATTTTGTCCCTTTTTGATTTTGAAAATTCTTGGAAAATATTAGATACTGGCAGAATAAGGTAGTTGGATGAGTTAATTAGCTACATACAAGGCTAAGTTTTCAATAGAATATCAGAATAGACCCTATGGCATTTTTATTAAACTCTCAAAATGTGTGCGATTATTTAATCGAATCTCGACTTTGCTCCAGAGAAGAAGCAGAAAAAATTGAAATTGAATTAAAACCTGCCAAAAACTTTAATTTACTTGTTACGCTGCAAAATAATCGTAAACTTTTGGTCAAGCAAGAACTGCTCGATCGAGATGGGAAATCATCTGGTGAATTTTTGAGCGAACTACGAATACAAGAGTTTTTAAAAACATTTCCCGAACTCAATTTTCTTGATTCCTTTTTACCGGAAATGTTACATTTCGATGCCGAAAATTCCATTATGGTGTTGAAATATCTAGATGATTATCGAGACTTAATGGAATTCTATGGCAAAGAACAACTTTTTTCAGAGGATATTACTGCGGCAATTGGTCATATTCTAGCTAGTATCCATCGTTGTACATTCAATAAAACAGAATATAAAAATTTCTTTTCCAATAATGCCAAGAATTCTAAAGATAATTACAAAAACAATTTAGTAAGTTATTCCATTAGAAGATTGGAGCGAATAGAACCCGAAATTTATAGTTCTGTACCTGCTGATGGGTTGAGATTTTTTGCTCTATATCAAAAATATGACAGTTTGGGAAAAGCCCTGGCAGAATTAGCTGATAATGTTGTTCCCTGTTGTTTAACCCATAACGATCTAAAACTAAATAATATCCTAGTCAAGCAGCTATTAGTCGATCCAAATTGGCAGCAATTAGTCGTTCGCGATAACCAAGATAGCAAGAATCACCACAGTAATATTATACGGCTAATTGACTGGGAGCGTTGTACTTGGGGAGACCCAGCTTTTGATTTGGGGATGTTAATTGGTAGTTACATACAATTATGGTTGAGTAGTTTAGTAATTAGCAAATCATTAAGTCTTGAAGAATCTTTGACTTTAGCAATGATTCCAATGGAAAAATTACAACCATCAATTGCTAAATTGACTCTAGTCTATTTACAAACATTTCCAGAAATTTTAGAACATCGCGTTGATTTCTTGCTGCGAGTGATGCAATTTATCGGTTTTAGTTTAATTCAAGCAATTCAAGCAATGATTCAATATCAAAAATCTTTTGGTAATTCTGGTATTGCGATGCTTCAGGTAGCCAAAAGCTTGTTATGTCGTCCAGAAGAATCGATGCCGACAATTTTTTGGAGCTAATTTTTTTGCCGATGCGAATCGATTAATTAAACAGACTAGTACATTAGTGTGATAGTTAGATTAATAGCTTCAAATAATAGCTTCAAATAATAGTTTCAAATCGATACAACATTTTTGTTTTGATTTCAATTAGATATCAAATACTCCTTATGCAATTACTTAATTCTATGCAAACACAACTTCAACTTCCTACAGATAAACTAGATAAGCGATTGTTAGACGTTCTCGAAGATATCGTCAACAATATTGAAATTCATTCGGATTTTTCGATTCGCCACCGAAATTATAAACCATCCGAACTAGCTCCTGAAACTATCGATCGCTTTCAAAAATTGCCAGATGCAATGCAGGAAAAGTATCTGAGTTTACAACTACAAAACTTTCTTTATGGCATTTATTACAATGGTGCGATGCGAAGCAAAATGGCAATCGAGGAAACACAGAATAATTTACCTTTGGATTTAGAAAATAGTACAGCTTTAGGAGTCGATTTAGCTTTTTACGACCAATTGCACGATCGTAATTTTGGAAATGGATATTTTCAACCCGGTTGGCTGATTTTAAAAGAAGAAAGCGATGGCAGTTTGGCAGTTAGAAGAAACGGATTGAGGTTGCATATTTGTAGGGAGAAACATCTACAAGTATCTGAAAGAGAAGCTTCTATAGGAGATATAGTTGCGGTGAAAATGCCAAAAAATATGGTTCAAAATGGTTTCTATTTAGCAGTAGGAAATGCTGGGTTATATCGTAGTATAGAGAACGCACTCGAAGATAGAGCGATAACCGTGCGAATATATTTTAATTTAACTCCATCGGGTGCTGTTGCCGTGATGGGTGGATTAACAAATTATTTGAACGAGGTAAATATTCCCTTTCAATTGAAATTTTTGTACAACCCAAAGGATTATAAACGTCACGATTCGGGGGTTTTGTATATTGATAAACAAAACTATCAATTAGTTAATAAGTTTCTCAATTTAATTTATCTAGAGCAGCAAGCAGATTTTAAATCGGAAATTCCATTATTTACCAAACAACTAGCACCAGGATTGGGTTTGGCAGAAGAACCAGACCAAAAATTTCGCGATCGCGAAAGCTTCGGGATGAATCGCTGTCAAATAATTGCCAATGCTTTATTAGAAGCTTGGCATCGAGGGGAAAATACACCCGCAGCCAGAATACAGGCTATTTTTGACCACTTTTCTGATGTAGGAATTAGTTTAGAACGAGTTTATTTAAATGCTAATTCCGAAGATATTTATACATGTCTGAATTGCCAGTTATTAATGTAATTAAACTCAATTCTTTTGTATTAAATCTATACAATTACTGCGAATGCTTAAAATGGGAACCAGTATATCTAAATTATCGAGAATAGCTAGCAATGCTGTTTTTTTATCGGAGCAAATAGATAGTGATAATTGCAAAAATACCGATATTAAAAATCTCGATCTAAATGTAATCGAGCAGCGTCTTCAGTATTGGTGTCAAGCAATTGGTGGAGAAGAAACTCTAAAACAACGCCTTTCTTGGGATGGCTTAGATTTTGATACAATACGTCCCTGGCTCGATACAGTTGAGATTAAGGAGAATGGTATTTTCCCCACTTGGGTAAAAACCCTCGAAGAGCTAATTATCAATGCCAAGCATTACTCATTTAAGCTAGAAAGAGAAAAAACAGTATTATTGCTAAATAAAAAAGCTTTGCCATTTGAAGACTTTTATTTGCCATTCATCCAAGTAGCGCGACAAAAACTATCCAAAAAATTATTTCCTATAGATGTTGATAGTTTACTCAGCCAAGACGCATATATGGCTTTAGAATATAGCCTACTGCAACGGCTGATATGTATTGGAACGGAAACATTATTATTTGAGTTTAACCAATTACGAGGCGATAATTATTTTTCTACTGCGAATCAAACAGAAGATAGTAATAGAACTCCAAATCGAGCTATATATTGTAAATTTGTTGGAAATCTTCTTCAAGATGGAGGATTAGAATTTTTTGATCGCTATCCAGTTTTAGCTCGTCTGATTGCGATAAATATTGACTTATGGGTAGAAAGTAATCTTGAATTTATAGAGAGATTGCAGTTAGATTTAGCAGAAATTGAGTTAAGTTTTTCTTCAAATATCGATATTGGAAAAATAATCGAGATAGAAACATCTCTTGCTAATTTTCACCAAGATGGACATAGTGTTTTAGCTCTTACCTTCGCTTCTGGTGTCAAAATTGTCTATAAACCTAAAAATTTAGGTTTGGATGTAATTTTCAATCGGTTATTGGAATGGTGCGATCGACAAGAAATATCTTTACTATTAAAAAGTATTAAAATTATCGATCGCATTCGATATGGTTGGGTTGAATTTATTCCCCATATTCCTTGCGAAAATATCAATGCAGTCGAGAAATTTTATAGAAGAGCGGGAATGCTATTGTGCCTAATGTTTGTATTGGGAGCCAAAGATTGCGGTTCGGAAAATGTTATTGCTAATTCGCAATACCCAATTCTCATTGATGCCGATATTTTAATGCAACCGAAAACTAAGAGCATAGATAATTTAGAAGATTGGTTGCAAAATTCGGTTTTAAAAATGGGATTTTTACCTGCTTGGGGAGGTAATATCTTTTCCAAACATACTCAAGATTCCAGCGTTATCGGTAATATTTATCCACAACAAGTTAATGGTGCTAAAGAATGGAAATTTATCAATAGCGATGCAATGCATTTAGCTTCCACAACTACAATTATTCCTCCCGGTAAAAATGCAGTAATTTTAGAAGGTAAACCTGTTTCTCCAAAAAACTATGTACAAGAAATTGTTGCAGGGTTCTCAGAAATATATTGTTTGTTAATCAAAAACAAAGAACTTTTACTATCCCAAAATAGCCCCATCTCAGATATTAAGCTTGCAAAATCTCGATTTATTCCCCATCCAGAAAGCATCTATGCTATTGCAGGGAAAAAATCTCTCACTCCTCAA
This sequence comes from Calothrix sp. CSU_2_0, assembly GCA_012034595.1. Classification (GTDB taxonomy): domain Bacteria; phylum Cyanobacteriota; class Cyanobacteriia; order Cyanobacteriales; family Nostocaceae; genus Brunnivagina. Next base: position 45,948 of record JAAUPE010000031.1, read on the forward strand.
GCTTTGGTTAATGGAATTGAATATAGTATTCTCATCTATAGTCTCATCGATCGACTTAGCTGTTCGTTATTAGAAAGCGAACCAAATTCAGGAACTTGGAAAATTTGGCGTTCCGAAATTAAATCCTTACAGCAGCAAGATATCCCATATTTTTCTGTCGGTTGCGATCGCGTCGATTTGGAACTTGAAGAAAATCATGCGATCGAGCAGTTTTTTGAAACATCCAGCTATCAAAATTTAATTACTAAACTGCAAAATCTCGATTTACAAGATTTAGAATTACAAACAAAATTAATTCGCTCTAGCTTTGATGCGAAGTTTGCCCATTTGACGGGAAATCATAATACTTTGCAGGGGAATTTACCTCAATGTAAATCAATTACCCGCGATGAATTACTTCAAGACGCGATAGAAATTGGCAATCATCTTGTATCTAATACAATTTATAATTATAACGAGTGTAACTGGTTGGATTTAGATTATATATTTAAGGCTAATCGCTACAAAATCCAAACATTAGATGATTCCTTGTATACAGGACGTGCTGGAGTCGCTTTGTTTCTTGCTGCTTTAGGAAAAATTACAAATAATAGCGAATTCAAGCAAGTTGCTTTAAAGGCTTTATTACCTTTTCAAAAATCTTTGGGAAAAATAGAAATTTCTAAAGATATAAGAAAATCAGAATTGGGTTTACTTGGAACTGGTGGTAATATTTATAGTTTAGTCAAAATTAGTCAATTTTTAGAAGAACCTAGTCTTTTAGATACTGCTAGAATTGCAGCCAAACGACTAACACAACAGGTAATTGATCGCGATAATAAATTCGATGTGATGTTTGGAGTCGCTGGAGTAATTCCCGGTTTGCTACAGCTTTATTATCAAACTAGCGATCGAACAATATTAGATATAGCAATTGCCTGTGGAAATCATTTACTCGAACACCGTAGTCATACTAATCATCGAGCATGGATAACAATAGAAAGTAAAAAACCTCTGACTGGTTTTTCCCATGGAGCAGCAGGGATTTCTCTTTCCTTATTGCAGTTATATGATGTTACAAATAATATTGCTTTTTTAGAAGCAGCACATGAAGCGATCGCCTACGAACAAAGTGTATTCGATGCATCGGTTAAAAATTGGCCAGATTTTCGCATGTCGGATGAAACAAATCAAACTAATTTTTTACATACTTGGTGTCATGGTAGTGCTGGAATTGGATTAGCACGCTTGGCTAGTTTAACAATTTTGAAAGAAGCAGGTTTGCAGACTGAGAAAATTTACTCGGATATCGATATTGCTTTAGAAACCACCCTCAAATATGGTATCCCCAATGCAGATATAGACCATCTCTGCTGCGGACACATGGGTAGAGTTGAATTATTTATTTTGGCATCTCAGAAGTTAGGCAATAATAAATCGCTAGATATTGCCTGGCAACAAACAGAATGGGTATTAAATAGAGCAAAACAACGTGGAAGCTATTATTTTAATTCTCACCCCTATGATCGCATTTATAGCCCTAATTTTTATCGAGGCAATGCAGGTGTTGGTTATCAATTATTACGGTTAGCATTTCCCGAATCTTTACCATCAGTTTTAATTTGGGAATAGCGGTAACTAATAGCTCTGGTTTGCCAAATCAGATTTACACACCAAACCATGTATCAGTACGATTTTGCGATCGTGCTGATTTTTTTATTGTGTTGTATGTTTATATCGATCGTTGTTTTTTGAAATACAGGGAAGACACCTACTCTACTTTATTGCTTGAGTTGGGCACATCTCAGGTTTTAGAGATTTTACACTAAAAACGAGTCGATGCGATTGCTTTGGCTTTGCTCCACTAGCCTTCGGCAAGCAACTTTGTGCCTGCGTTGTGCTTGCAATTAAGTTATTTTGAGATAACTTTTTCTGGGATTATAGTGACAAAAATATTTCACTTATCACCTTAGATATTTATTGATTTACACAATGTTTAAATAATCAACTATTTCAACAGTAAAATACCTGATTTTAATCATATATTTAAAGTTTTGTTTAAATTAGAACTTTAAAAAATGCAATTTTTATGTCATACATAAGCTTCATTTTGTGTGGATGCTACTAATTTAAAGAGCTACTATAAGAATATAAATCAAGGCGAGATTGCTTGATTTAACTAATACAAAGAACAAAAACTCAGAACATTAGAGGCTAGAAAAATGGCTAATATCAAATTGAACGACTTATCGAAACTCAACTTATCTGGTGCTGACTTGTTTGATGATTCCGAAAGCTTTTTGACTGAATTAAACGACGAAAACGAGCAAATCAACATAGTTGGTGGTAAATGTAGGATTTTTAGCCTTGTTGGGGAAGACCCAAAACCTTGTACTTGTGAATGCTGTCAATTTTAATAAAGCATTATTTGCAATTTATTAACTTCTAATCCTGAACTATCGATTGAATACTAAAAATAATCGATCGATAGTCGTCAAAAAAATTAACTATCCTGGAGAAAAACTCAAATGGCTAATATCAAATTGAATGAATTGTCGAAACTCAACTTATCTGGTGTTGAATTGTTTGATGATTCCGAAAGCTTTTTAACCGAATTGAACGATGAAAATGAACAAGTAAATGTAGTTGGTGGTACTTGTTTCTTTACTGTCAATTTCTTCAAAACGGCTCCCAAGTGCCTCCGTGGTACTCTTTACATTTGTGAATAAATTGCTTGAGTAAATTTATCCAGCAATAATACAATACCGCTCTCACAAATCATTCCTAAATATCGATCTAGCTTTTACAGTTAGATCGATAGTCATAAAAAAATAACTATCTTGGAGAAAAACTCAAATGGCTAATATCAAATTGAATGAATTGTCGAAACTCAACTTATCTGGTGTTGAATTGTTTGATGATTCCGAAAGCTTTTTAACCGAGTTGAACGATGAAAACGAACAAATTAATGTAGTTGGCGGTTCCTGCTATTTTAGTATTTGGATTAGTGATAATTGGGTGCTATGACAGACATGAAGAACAAGAATAATAGCTTGCTTGAAAATATCTCTAAGCTTTTAAATAGAAACACCTTAATCGCTGTATAGAGATGTGCTGATTACTTTCATGCATCACTATATATCCAAAATGATTTACATCTATTTCTCAAAAATCACTAACCTACGCGGAGAAAAAACAAATGGCTAATATCAAAGTCAACGACTTGGCAAAATTAAATCTTTCTGGAATTGAATTGTTTGATGATTCCGAAAGCTTTCTGACTGAATTGAACGATGAAAACGAACAAATGGGTGTAGTTGGTGGTTCTTGCATTTTGACTCTTTTTAGAGAAAACCCAATAGTGGATTATATAACAAGACGGAAATAGCCTCTAACGATTCAGAAAATTTTTTGACCGAATTGAGTGATGAAATAGAGCAGATGACGATTATTGGTGGTAGTTGTGAGGCTACAATCTGTATGTCTGGTGGTTGTGATGATTCGACTTGTGCTGTGAAATCGATATTCCTGCGTTAGAAAAAGAAGCTCGATCGCGAAAATAGCCAGCAACTAATTTTTTAAGTTAATTGTTGGCTATTTTATTTTCAGAGTATCAAATTTGTTACTAATCTAAGTTTTTACAAATTTCAATTGCCTCAATTTGCTGTTTTAACCAATCATGAAAAATTCCGAACTAATGCGATCGCGCAATTTTTCGGTTAATTCTGGGTGAATAATTTCTTCGAGTAGAATTAAATGTATGCCCTTGGATGTAATAATTGGTTTGAGTAATTGGGGAGATTTGCTAGCAAAACAGGTGCAGATATTTCTGGTTTTAAGTCGCGGCGATTTACTTGACCTCTATATCCACATTTGCGACGCAATTCCCTATCTTGAATATATTCACGAGCGACATCATAGAAGCTAGTTTCACCTGCATTAATGGCATAAAATAACTCCATGGCTAAATCTTCGTCATCTAAGATAATTTCATATATCACCGCACCAGTATAATTGAGTTGATTTTCAAAAAAATGGGGTTCAATTTTATCGGCAAATAAATGACGGGCTAATTTACTGGTGAGCAACTCAATATAAATCAATTCTTCAAAATCATCTAGAGAAAGAGCGTATTTTTGCAACCATTTCCAAGTATCTTCAGAACTAACTAATTCGTTGCTGAATCGAAAATTATCTGCTGCTTTTTGAAGCTCTTCTGTTTCGACTTTAATGGACATTTCCGCAGCGGTATGTTCGATGATATTGCGAGCGGCAATCCTTTCGATGATTTCTGGAATTTGGCGAGTTTGCTTGATGTGACGTAAGATATCTTGGGTGTTAACTGTGATTTTTTCGAGCATAATTTATTCCTTAGCTGAATATTCGTTAAATTAAATGTTAGTGAAATAGAGCAAAATGGATTAAATAATTAACTAATTAACTTAGTTATTCTTTAATTTCCCTGTTGTAATTGTTTGAATGGATCGATGAGAAAATCGATAATTCGACGCTGACGGACGATGACTTCTGCTGTTGCTGTGTCACCAGGACGTAGTGGTGTACATTGATTTTTATTCCGAATACAATTACTTTTCAGGGAAATTTCTAAGTTATATGCGGCGGTTCTGCCATTAAGCGTATCGATTTCCGAGGTAGTTGGAGAAATCTCTAAAAGTTCTCCTTCAATAATTCCATAATCTTGGAAAGGATAGGCATCCAATTTGATTTTTACTGGCAATCCTTTGCTTAAAGAACCACTTGCAGATGTGGGTATTTGGGCACGAATAATTAAAGGCGAGTTTTCCGGTGCAATTTCCGCAACCATTGTTCCAGCTTGCACTACTGCTCCGGGACGTTGGATTGGTAATTGAAATATTCTACCCGCGATCGGGGCTTTTAAAGTTCGTTGTTGTAATTGTAATGATAGGCTATTTATTTGACTATTCGATTGGGCAATTTCTGCCTGTAATGTGGTCATATCTGTATCTAAATTCTTTAATTGCTCTTCACTTCTGAAAACTGCAAGTTTCCCAGAATGGATTAATGTTTGATAACTTTGTTGTTGTTCTTTTAGCTGCAAATATGCTTGTTCGATTTCTGATTTTGCCTGACGAATTGTACGTTGATAGCTACTTTGTTGTTCGGCTAAACGTAAATTAGCTTGTTTGATATCGGATTTACTCTGCTCGAACAGTCTCTGTCTGTCTTTAGCAATATCTCCTTTTTCGACAACATTAATTTCGGGAATTGCACCTTCTTGTTTGAGCTTACTGTAGCGTTCTAATTCTCTTTCTGCACTTTTTAAACTTGTTGCTAGTAATTTACTTGCAGTTGTTGTTTGTTCGATCGATTGTCGTGCTTGGCTTACCTGGGTTTGCTTTTCTTCTTTTTGAATCTCATAGGAATTTTTCAGAGTGGTAAAATTCTGTTGCGCTTGGTCGATTTGAGATTGTTTTTCTAATGATTGAGCTTGATTTTGTTGCTTTTGCGTCGCTATGGATATAACCAATTGATTTTTCAAAATATTTAATTGCGATCGCCTATTTAATTGTCCTTCCAATCTTTCTTTTGCCTGTCGCAATTCGGATTTAGCTATTTCCGTATCTAATATTAATATTGGTTCTCCGGCTTTGACCATATCTCCTTCTTTAATTGGAATCGAAGTTACCGTTCCTGCAACTGCACTATCTAATTTAAATGTTTTTCCTTTCGGCTCGATTTTTCCCCTGGCACTACCGGTTTCATCAACTTTAAATAACATTGCCCAAGGTAGGGATATCGAAATGAAAGCAATGAGAAAATATAGAATTCCCCTCGTCCAAACTTGAGGTAAACTGTCGAGTAAATCTTTGGTATGTTCCGACCAATCAGGAGGCAGGTTATGTATTTCTGGAGATGAGTTATTTTCGATATTTTGTTGATTGGTAAAAGAACTGTTAATCTCATCGTTAAATATATCTGACATAAGTTTCCCTCGGTCTTATTTTTTAGCTGCTAACAAAATTCCAGTAGATAATCTAATTATTTCTGTTGTCGGACGCAGACACATTCCTCACTGCATAGATAATATTTTCTATTATTTGCTCATGCTGAAGCGTCTAATTGTTGCTGGTTGAGATAAAAATAATGTCCGCGTTTTGCCATTAATTCTTTATGATTGCCACTTTCGATAAGTACTCCTTTATCTAATACCAAAATTAAATCGGCATTTCTCACGGTAGAAAGACGGTGAGCAATTACCAAAGTGCTTCTTCCTTGAAGAAACTTACTGAAATTCTTTTGAATAATTCTTTCCGATTCCGTATCTAAATGGGAAGTTGCCTCATCTAAAATTAGTAGTTGGGGATTTCCCAATAATGCTCTGGCAATAGCAATTCGTTGTTTCTGTCCTCCAGATAATAATCCTCCACCTTCACCAATTTGAGTCTCATACCCCATCGGTAACTTTTTAATAAACTCATCTGCTCCTGCTAAAGTTGCAGCTTCAACTATTTCTGTAAAAGTTGCACCTGAATTTCCCAAACTAATATTTTCGCGAATCGTACTACCAAATAAAAACGTGTCCTGGTCAACTACTCCCACCTGTTGTCGTAAGGAACGCAAAGAAATACTAGTAAGATCGTATCCATCAATTAAAACTCTGCCATCGGTAGGAACATATAAACCCAAAGCTAACTTAGAAATTGTCGTTTTCCCCGAACCACTACGTCCAACTAATGCCACCATTTGCCCCGGTTTGATATGAAAACTGAGGTTCTCAATCACATTACTATCGCTTTCCGTATGGTAGCGGAACGTGACATTTTCAAAACGAATATCTCCTTGAATACTCGATAGATATTTTCGTGTTTGTTGCTGAAGGTCTTCTTCCGCTTCCGCATCCAACACATCATTAATTCGCTCCATCGCAATTACTACTTCCTGTAGTTGATTCCACAACACTGCCAACCGTTGGAAAGGACTAATAATAGTACCAAGTAGCATATTAAAAGCCACAAGTTGCCCGATCGATAATTGATTTTGGATTACTAAATGCGCTCCAAACCATAATAAAGCTGTAGTGGCGATCGCTTGAATTGTGTTGCTGCAAATTTGCAAGCGATTGCTAATTAATCTCCCTGCAAAATCAGTTTTGACGGCTTTATATAATAACTCCTCCCAATGCCAACGCACGCTTTGCTCGACGGCTGTGGATTTTACCGTTCGCACGCCAGTAATCGCTTCAATTAAATAGCTATTTTCCTTGTTATAAGAACTAAATATCTCTCTAGAAACCTTTTTTAAAAACGGCGTAGAAATTAAAGCAAGTATAAAAAATGGTGGCACAATTACCAGTGCGAGTAATGCCATCTGCCAACTATACCAAAACATTAAACCAATGTAGATAAAAATAGTCAGCAAATCCAATAAAATTGATATGGCTTCCCCCGACAAAAAACGTTGAATTTTTCGGTTTTCCTCAATTCTGGAAATAATATCTCCAACATAGCGAGTTTCAAAAAAACTTAAAGGTAATTGCAGCGTATGGCGGATAAAACCCACAATTAAAGCAACATCCAATCGATTAGCAGTATGGTCCAATAAATATTGCCGCAAACCAGTAATTGCTACCCGAAATAAATTAAAAATTAGCAATCCCAAACCGACCGCAGTTAGAGTTAATTCCGAACGCTGGACAACGACTCGATCGAGGATTAATTGGGTAAATAAGGGCGTAATTAATCCAAATATTTGAATAAACAAAGAAGCTATAAATATTTCCAACATTACCAACCCGTGGGGTTGAAGCAAATCGAAGAATTGCCAGAAAGGACTTGTTGCTTCTTTTGCATCTTTCAATAAAACCGTCGGTTCCAATATCAAAGCATACCCAGTCCAACCAGCTTGAAATTCCCGATGGTTAAGCTGACGTTGACCGATTGCCGGGTCTCCCACAATGACATATTTCTTGCTAATCTCGTAGACGACAATGTAGTGTTTACCCTCCCAATGGGCGATCGCGGGTAGTTTTTGCTGTCCCAATCGATCCAAACTCGCTTTTACTGGTCTAGTATTAAATCCGATACTTTCTGCTGCTACCGATAACCCCCGCAACGATGCACCATTGCGATCGACATTGGCAATATCGCGAATCCGGTTGATACTAAAGCGTTTTCCCCAATATCTAGAAACCATCACCAAAGAAGCCGCACCACAATCGGTACTACTGTGTTGGGCAAAATATGGATAGTTTTTGGTGACGCGCTGCCATAAATGTCCCACTTTTTGGCTGGGATTGGGAAAGTAGGCTTTACCTATTTTTTTCTGTGTTTTTTCATCAACTGGAGTTGGTAAATCCCTCCCATAGGAAATATCTTCTTGTCGCTCAAATTGCCGTGCAGAGAAGTCGGCAATTGGCTGGGTGGTATCAAAATTGACGAATGCAGAATTGCTGATGTCTGCTTGCCTGCGTAAATGGTCGTGAATTTGCGGATACTTTGCCATCAAGCCTGACAGTACCACTCGATCAATAAAAGCTAAATGTAAATTAATGCTTGCTCTGGCGACGTATGGGAAGAAATCGACTTCTGGAAACAAACTAAACTCACCAAACGATGCTCCCGTTTCCAAAGTTGCGATTAATTCGTCAGTATCGTCCAGTAATCGTACTTTCCCACTTAAGATAATATAGATACCCGATTTAATATCCGTATCAGCAATTATTTTTCCAACTTTGGGAGAAATATATTGGACTTTATCCAGACATTCTTGAAATTCTTTTGCTGGGAGGGAATAACCCAGTACGGTATTTAATTGTAGGGAATTTAGGATTTCGCTTAGATTTTTGGACATGAATTGTATATATAATTTTGAATATTTACGTAACTACTTAGTGGAAATTATTTTTCCATTTCTAAAGCCGTTAAATCGGGATATATTATTAAATTTTCAACCTGGAGGTCGGAAATATAAATCTTTGCTTCCGAGCTTTTTTCCATATTTTCAATTATTCCTAATTCACCAGAGATATTTGCTTTGGAAATAGTCGATAACCCCATTTGCTTGAGAACTCGTTTGAGATGGCGATCGCTAACCTCAATTCCCAATTCTTTTGCCAGATGCTTTCCTAACCAACCTACCGTCCAACGCTTAAACCCGTAACCGCAATCACGGGGACTCATAGCAAGCAATTCCCGCAACCGCTCTAGATATTTACCGTCGATTGCCTTCGGACGACCGAGGGGACAATCTTGCCATTGATGAGCCATTCCCGCACGAGCAATATGCATCCAATGTCTTGCTGTTGCCGGACAACATCCAACAATCCGACAAATTTCTACTTGGGTCTTACCTTCATCTGCTAGCAACATAATTTCAATGCGCTGACGGTAGGAACTAGATAAATTTTCCTGCTGTTTTTTTTGCAGAAATTTACGTTGGAATGGAGTTAAATATTTACCTGCTGAATTATTAATTATATTCATTGCTATTCACTTCCCACTGCTAGAAATTATGAGATGTACTTAAAAGTTCACTAAGTATGGGAATGGACAAGCACTAACCCACACTTGGCAAATTTTATTTCATCTTTCAGAAACAATCGAACTATCGATACATGCACCATAGTTGAACTAAATATTAGGTTCTAATTAGTTATATTTCTGACCCACTTGAGGGGTATGCAGTTTTAATACATAATCTTGAAGCCATGTGCCAAAATACAGCGATCCCAGATTCGATCGAGATAATTTCCCAGTAACGCTGTAGTACATACCAAAACAATGGTTTCTCGTTATAGCGATCGCTTACTTCAAGCTGATGGCACAGACTTTAGTGAAAGCGGGTGCAGGTGTAGTATTGGCTTGGGCACGTCCGGTTTCTGACAGAGCGGGATTATTTACCGTAGTCCGCTCCCTCACCTTGAGAGATTTTAATGCAATGGAGGTAGCGCGATTATACCAACAACATACTCAAGACACGGGACAAATTTTTACCACTGAAGCGATCGCAACAGCATTTGATTTGACTCAGGGACAACCTTGGTTGGTAAATGCCCTTGCTAAAGAAATTGTCGAAGAGATGGTGATGGATACAAATGTTGCAATTACACCTGAGCATGTTCACGCAGCCAAAGAAATACTAATTAAAAGGCAAGATACCCATCTTGATTCCCTTGCGGAAAGACTTCGAGAACCGAGAGTGAAGGCAATTATTGAACCGATACTTGCAGCTTTAGAACTAGGAAATGTGCCAAATGATGATATTCAATTTGTCATCGACTTGGGCTTATGCAAAATGAACCCTTTGGGAGGACTTGCGTTCATGAAGTGACCGATAATTCCTTAATGGTACAAGCCCACCGAAGTTTGGCGGGACGGAAACCGACACCGCCAACTTCTCCCTAAATTAATTTATGGACAGATATATTTAAACATTGCCTGGTACTCGCTCC
>JAAUPE010000003.1 GCA_012034595.1 Calothrix sp. CSU_2_0
CAGAAGGCAGAAGGCAGAAGGTAGAAGGTAGAAGGCAGAAGGCAGAAGGCAGAAGGCAATACCAGTGTTTACTGACGCTAGGTAAAGCTTTCAAAGCATCTTTACAAAGTCTTTACTGAAAAAGATTTACTTAGGGGTAGCGCCCCTCACCCCTATAGTGGTATCTTATGTTAAGTAGATGCACCCTGATGATTCGGAGAGTTACGCAAGTAGCTCTCTTTTTATTTGCATTATTTTGTCTACAAATATTATTCAAGTCTATTTACTAGCAAAACACGAAATTACCGATAAGTGAAATTACCGAACAAAAATCCCAATAAAAAGCCTCTTCATGATGTTTTTACGAAAAATTGTATTGAGGGGTATTGCACCCCACCCCAAAAGTGCTATTATCAGTTAAGTAGATGCACCCTGATGAACCGGAGAGTTACGTAAGTGACTCTCTTTTTGTATTTGAATTTTTCTCTTACGGATTGTATATACAAAAACAATTTAATAAAATCTTTTACTTATATTTTAGGGGGTAACGCACCACATGCCTAAAATCATGTATTATGTTAGTAGATGCACCCTGATGATCCGGAGAGCTACCCAAGTGGCTCTCTCTTTTTTTAATTATTTTGTAATTTGACTCATTAAATTATCAACAAACCATTAATAACTAACAAAATACCACTAAGTGGTTACACGAAATTGGTATAATCGCCAGTCGAGTCATAAATGCGGGAGAGTCATGGCAGACTGGCGGGAAATAACTGGTGGAGTTACAGCACCGAGAGGCTACAAAGCAGCAGGAATCAAGGCTGGACTAAAGCCTTCGGGGTTGCCAGATTTGGCTTTAATAGTTTCTGATGTCGATGCGATCGCGGCAGGAGTATTTACAACAAGTTACGTGAAAGCCGCTTGCGTAGATTATTGTAAAGAAAGATTACAGACAAAACAAAGTTGTCGAGCAATTCTCTGTAATGCTGGACAAGCGAATGCCGCAACAGGTGAACAGGGGATGGCAGATGCCATTGAAAGTGCGGAATTATTAGCAAAAGAATTAAATATTTCACCAGAATTAATCCTCCTAGCATCGACAGGAGTCATTGGACAAAGGATTAAAATGGATGCAATGCGAAGCGGAATCCCGACACTCGTGAAAGCACTTACGGAAAATGGTTCCGAAGCTGCCGCAGGGGCAATTATCACCACCGATTTAGTCACAAAAGCGATCGCATTAGAAACCAATATTGGGGATAGAACTGTCAGAATTGGTGGAATCGCCAAAGGTTCGGGGATGATTCATCCGAATATGGCAACAATGCTAGCTTTTGTAACTTGTGATGCTGCCGTTTCGCCACATCTATGGCAGCAAATGCTCTCCCGTGCAGCCGATAGAAGCTTTAACTCGATTACCGTCGATGGTGATACTAGTACTAATGATAGTTTAATTGCTCTGGCAAATGGAGAATCCCGTACCCCAGCGATTACCGAAATGGGAGCAGAAGCAGAGAAGCTAGAAGCGATGTTGACGGCTGTTTGCCAGCATTTAGCGAAAGCGATCGCTCGTGATGGAGAAGGAGCAACTTGTTTAATCGAAGTTCAAGCGACAGGGGCAGTTGACGAACACGCAGCCCGTCAAGTCGCAAAAACCATCGTCGGTTCATCGCTAGTTAAATCTGCTATTTTCGGTCATGACCCTAATTGGGGAAGGATTGCGGCGGCTGCGGGACGTGCAGGAGTTGGGTTTGAGCAAGAGAATTTACGGATACAACTTGGTGATTTTTTATTGATGGAAAATGGTCAACCCTTGCAATTCGATCGCGCTGGAGCAAGTATGTATTTAAAGCAAATTGCTGCAAATTCTTCATTACCAGGAAATTTTACTGCCAACAACATGAGTAATGACTTGGATGTTGATAGAAATACAGTACCCCAGCAACGAGTTGATAACCCCGTAATCATTCGAGTCAATTTAGGCAATGGTCATGGTTCTGGGCAAGCTTGGGGTTGTGATTTGAGCTACGATTACGTCAAAATTAACGCTGAATATACGACTTGATAAGCTGTTCCGCATTTAAATCATATAATCTAAATTATTATAATTCTTGTGGGGTGGGCATCCCTGCCTGCCTTAATATATGATTTAGGTGCTTTTTAGCTTATTGTCCATAATAAAACTACCTCACCCTAACCCTTTGTCAGGGGTTAGGCTTATTTTATTTGGAGTAAATCAGAGACTTCCCTAATTTACGATTCCCGTTAGGGAACACCCCTGTAATAAATTCTCCAATATTGTAGGGGTAGGGTCTCCCTACCCTCAGCGTGATAATGTTTTAAGTATATAATCTGAAGATTTTATTTTCTGGAAGTCCTTTAATGGTGAAGGTGCGATCGCATAATCTTTGTTTCATTTTTCAGAGAAAGTTAGTTTAGCACAGGGTATTGTCGGGCGGGAAAACCCCGCCCCTACCAATTCAAATGAAAAAATTCAGGCTTCCATCAGCAATACTTAGAGACTGGCTAATTAACGGTTCCCGTTAATGGTGAAGATGCGATCGCATAATCTTTGATTGGCATTCTCCCAGCGAGATATGCCATGCGTCCAGCGACTGCGGCAAGATGCATCGCATAAGCCATTGCGGAGGAATTTACTGCAAGTGCGATCGCGCTATTAATTAACAATGCATCTGCACCCATTTCCATCGCTTCGGCAGCTTGCGATGGTGCGCCAATACCAGCATCAACAACTACAGGGATTTTTGAGTTCTCAATAATAATTTGGATATTTGCGGTAGTTTTTAACCCTTGTCCGGAACCAATAGGAGCGGCTAATGGCATCACCGTTGCACAGCCAGCATCTTCTAAATGCTTCGCGAGCATTGGGTCAGCGTTGATATAGGGTAATACGGCAAATCCTTCTTTCACCAACTGCTCGGCTGCTTGGAGAGTACCGATTGGGTCTGGGAGCAAATACTTAGCATCGGGTATTACTTCTAACTTGACAAAATTATTATCTTCCTGCCCTAATAACTTCGCCATTTCCCGTCCCAATCTTGCTACCCGCACTGCTTCTTCGGCTGTTTTACAACCTGCGGTATTAGGCAACATCCAAATTTTATCCCAATCGAGTGCCTGTGCTAAACCCTCATGTCCAGGTGCATTAGTTTGGACTCGTCGCACAGCCACAGTGACGATTTCGCAACCGCTAGCAATTACACTTTGCTGCATTTCTTCAATGCTGCGATATTTACCAGTTCCCGTCATTAAACGGGATTTAAAGGTTTTGCCAGCAATTACCAAAGGTAAATCTGAAATCGGTTCTACTGTAGGGGCAAACGGTAAGTCAGTTAGCGGTGTCGGTTTCCGTCCCGCTAAACTGACGCACCCAACGGGCTGTTTGCCCTGATTAATATGTTCATCTTGATTAAACGGCTGTTTGTCAAGATTATTAATAGAGTTATTACCATTACCATTGTTGACATGATTAAAATTAGCAGAATTAGTAAACATTGGTGTGGGAGTAGATGACTGATTTTGCGATTGGAAGCGGGAATAATGGAAATGTTCGAGGATAGGGTCAAATTTCCCCTCCGTAATTAAATCGGCAATTAAAACAGAGGTGATGGGTGCAAGTAAAATACCATTACGATGATGACCAGTGGCAAAAGTGAGATTTTTGAGCGAACTTGCACCCAAAATCGGCAATTCATCGGGAGTTGCTGGACGATATCCCCACCACATTTGCGCGATCGCATAATCTTTTAATTCGGGGAATAGACGAATCGCTTTTTGTAATAAACTTTCGATGCCAATGGGGGTATTGTGGGGTGTAAAGCCAACATCTTCAACGGTTGCACCGATAATAATTTTTCGATCTCTTCTGGGGACAATATATATTTCTTTGCCAAATAAAACGCGATTTAAAGGTAATTCTGGTAAATATTCGGGAACTATAACACTCAACATTTGCCCTTTACGGGGACGTACTGGTAGAGGTAGTAATTGATTTGACCAAGCACCTGTTGCCAAGATGTAATGTTCGGCATCCATGGCACCATGATTGGTTTGCAAAGCAATTACTTGTCCTTGTTGCTGCTGAATCCCTTCAACATTCACATTTTCCTTTAGTTCCACACCCAAAGATTGAGCAGCAGCTAATAATACCTCTGCTAATCTGCGGTTATCAACTTGAGCATCTTCAGGATACCAATAACCACCAATTACATCTTTCCCAAGTCCTGATTGATATTGGTGGATAGTTTGTTTGTCCAGCCAAGTTGCAGAAAGATTGTTTTTTTGTTCTTCTTCCTGATAAACAGGTGCTAAAATTCCGCAAGCCCAATATCCTGGATTTATACCAGTGATTTGTTCGAGTTTACTTGTCCATTCTGGGTAGAGACTGCGCGATCGCAAACACAATTCACGCATGGCACCTTTTACCTGTTCTGCTTCCGGTGCAAGCATTCCCGCAGCCGCATGGGTAGCAGATGCGGGAAAATCACGACTGAGTACGGTGACATGACAACCCCGCATTTTGAGTGCGATCGCGGTTGCTAAACCCATGATACCGCCACCAATAATTAAAATTTCGCTAGCCATCGGTCATTAGTTATGAGTTATTTAGTCAAAATCGATTATGTTAATGTTCTAAATGCTGCATTTGCAACTCTAACTACTAACTCATAGCGCATTATTTGCAATTAATTACTAACATCTTGTAAATATCAACAAATAGGGACACAACACAATGTTATGCCCCTAGAGATAAATTAACTTTGCGGAAGTTTATATTTTCTTCTGGCAATTACCACAAAGCTTTAATTGGTGGGTTATTATTACTCGAATCTGCCGAAGTCGAATCTGCCGAAGTCGAACCAGAAGTACCCGACGAATCCCCAGTGGTCGAACCGGAAGAGGTTGTAGATTGACTTTGGTCAGTGTTAGTGCTGTTGTTAATTGTGGTGTCGTTTTGAGCTACGTTACCGCGATTTTCAGAATTTTGAGAAGAACCTGTAGCTGTGCTATTAACATTAATATTTGCAGGGAGAACGCTTGAAGCCCGATTTGGATTTTGTCGGGGTGCTTGAGCATTTTGTCCACTCATAGGGAACCAAGTACCAATCAGTGTTCCTAATAAAATTGCCAAGCCACCAGCCATTAAAATAAGTGGTGTCCATCTACCCATATTATTTTCTCCTTATTTAACCTTTACTTGTCCAAACTGTTTGAGACTTTTGTCCCCAAAAACCATCATATTTCGCTACTTTGACATCGCCTAGAACCTCAGTTTGACAGGCTAAACGCAGATTGTCACTAGGAGAGTGCGGTGGTAGGGAACGGCGAGTGGTATCGCGCCAGTTCGGCTCGTTTACTTGACCTTCTACAAACACAGAACAGGTTCCACAACTACCTATACCCCGACAGTTTATTACCTTAGCACCGTAATTGTAGAGGTCAATATCGTTTTGTAGCAAAACTTTTCTTAAGTTTGCTCCCAATTTGCACTCTATTGTTCTACCCTGAGCTAGTACATGAAGGCATGTCGTATTCATCAATTGGCTTTTGCTGTATATTGACATATCGCCGCAAATTTTGTCTCGTTTTGACCGTACTATGACCGTAAAATCCTCACCTCACATTTGGCTATACGACACTACACTTCGGGACGGTACTCAACGTGAAGGTTTATCGGTATCGACAGAAGATAAATTACGCATTGCCAGAAAGCTTGATAAATTAGGTATTCCCTTCATTGAAGGTGGCTGGCCTGGTGCGAATCCCAAGGATGTACAGTTTTTTTTGCAGTTGCAAGAAGAACCGCTCGAGCAAGCGGAAGTTGTGGCTTTTTGCTCTACTCGCCGTCCGAATACATCTGCTGCGACTGAACCAATGTTACAAGCAATTATCGCGGCTGGTACTCGTTGGGTGACGGTTTTTGGTAAATCTTGGGATTTACACGTTACCGAAGGTCTAAATACTACTTTAACAGAAAATTTAGCGATGATTCGGGATACTATCGAGTATCTTAAACTTCAAGGAAAGCGCGTAATTTATGATGCCGAACATTGGTTTGATGGTTATAAGCATAGCCCAGAATATGCGCTCCAAACCCTGATGACAGCCGCCGCATCTGGTGCAGAATGGTTGGTTTTATGCGATACCAATGGTGGAACTTTACCCCATGAAATTACGCCAATTGTCAAGGATGTAATTGGTCATTTATCTGTAAGCGATCGCGACACAAAATTAACCAATAATCAATTAACCATTCAGTTGGGTATCCACACTCATAACGATGCTGATACAGCCGTTGCTAATGCGATCGCGGCTGTGATGGCTGGTGTGACGATGGTTCAAGGAACTATTAATGGTTATGGGGAACGCTGCGGTAATGCTAATTTATGCTCGTTGATACCAAATCTGCAACTAAAATTGGGTTTTAGTTGCATTGAAGTTGACCAAATCACCCAAATCACCGAAACTAGCCGTTTTGTCAGCGAAGTGGTGAACCTCGCACCTGATGAACATGCTGCTTTTGTGGGGCGATCGGCTTTTGCCCACAAAGGTGGTATTCACGTCTCCGCAGTCGAACGCAACCCCCTGACTTACGAACATATTCAACCGGAACAAGTGGGGAATAGTCGTCGCATTGTTATCTCCGAACAAGCTGGTGTTAGTAATGTGCTAGCAAAAGCTCGTACCTTTGGTATCGAACTCGATAAACAAAATCCAGCAACACGAGTCATTTTGGAACGTCTCAAAGCATTAGAAAGCGAAGGTTATCAATTTGAAGCTGCGGAAGCGAGTTTTGAATTATTGATGCGGGATGCTTTAGGAACCCGGCAAAAATTCTTTGAAATCAAAGGTTTTCAGGTTCATAGCAATTTGGCACAAGGGAAGGAATGCAGTAGTCCAGCTTTGGCGACAATTAAAGTTGCTGTCAATGGTCAAGATATCTTAGAAGCGGCTGAAGGGAATGGTCCAGTTGCGGCTTTAGATGCGGCATTACGTAAAGCTTTAGTCAATTTTTATCCCCAAATTCATGAGTTTGAATTAAGCGATTACAAAGTGCGGATTCTCAATGGACATGCGGGAACTGCTTCAATCACGAGGGCTTTGGTGGAGTCACGGAATGCGGTACAGCGTTGGACAACCGTTGGTGTTTCCGTAAATATACTAGAAGCTTCTTATCAAGCTGTAGTGGAAGGCTTAGAGTATGGTTTGATGTTGCAAATTCGGGATTGAGGATAGTTTTTCCAATATTTTGGTGAAGATGCGATCGCGTCGTCACAACATAGATACCGTAGGGGAACCCACGGTTGTTTGCCCTTCGATTATTTGCCCTTCGATTATTTGGTTGGCTTAATTTATATTGCATCCAAACAATAAGGAATGAGGATTTTATAACCTACAACTTTCGATTTGATTCGGAATGGTGCGTTACGCTGCGCTAACACACCCTACTGGATTTTGTTTAATCCGCGTTCCTAAGCGTCATACCTAGATAAGACGGCTAACGCTACAATTACTTTTACAGCCAGCGAAAAATACAAGCGATCGCAGTTGGCAAATATGACTAAAAAATTAAAACTAACGTATTTTTTTAACTTTATTGGTTGCGATCGTGGTTCTATACATAATCCCCCTTTTTCCCTATTTTTAACCGAGGAGTGACAAAAACATGGGAATCCATCTACTCCAAGCGATCGAAATCGGTAAATATTTAGTAGCACAACGTCTCAAAGGACGCAAACGCTTTCCTCTGATTCTGATGCTAGAACCCCTCTTTAGGTGCAACCTCGCATGTACCGGATGCGGTAAAATTCAACATCCACCGGAAATTCTTAAACAAAATCTCTCCCCCGAAGAATGCTTTAAAGCTGCGGAAGAATGCGGAGCTCCCGTGGTTTCTATCCCTGGAGGAGAACCGTTATTACATCCTCAAATCGATGAAATTGTGCGGGGATTGGTTGCCCGTAAGAAATTTGTATATCTCTGTAGTAATGGCTTGCTATTGGAAAAAAGTCTGCATAAATTTGAACCTTCTCCTTACTTAACTTTCACCGTCCATCTTGATGGAATGCGCGAAAAACACGACGAATGTGTCGATCGAAAAGGGGTTTTTGATACTGCTGTCAAAGCAGTTCAAGCAGCCAAAGCCAAGGGATTTAGAGTAGCAACCAATACTACCGTCTTTGATGGGACTAAACCAGAGGAAATCCAAGAATTTTTCGACTTCGTGACTAGTCTGGGAATTGATGGAATGACCATTTCTCCAGGCTACAGCTACGAATGGGCACCCGACCAAGACCATTTCCTCAGACGCGAACAAACACGTGCCTTATTCCGCGATATTCTTGCACCTTTTAAAGCTGGTGATAAGAAATGGGATTTTAATAACAGTCCATTATTTCTCGATTTTCTCACAGGAGAAAAAGACTACGAATGCACACCTTGGGGAAGTCCTAGCTACAGCGTTTTGGGTTGGCAAAAACCCTGTTATTTGCTGAATGAAGGATATTACAAAACCTTCAAAGAATTGCTAGAAAAAACCGATTGGAATCAATATGGACGTGCTAGCGGTAATCCCAAATGCGCGGATTGTATGGTTCATTGCGGTTACGAACCAACTGCTGCGCTCGATGCCATGCAACCTGCAAATATCGGACGTTCGATGAAAGCTTTGTGGGGAGGTTGAGGAAGTAAAGATAAGGGAGAAATCTTCAAGAAACTGGGTTTCTCCCTTTTCTGGGGGTATTTGGGGTTTTTGCGTGGGGTTAGAAGTCGGGTTACTGGGTTAGTCTTGCTAAATGGAGATTTTTCGTAGGGGAGGAACCCGACTTCATTGGGGTTTTGCGCGATCGCACTTACAAAAAACCTCTAAAATTAAATGGCATTATAAACTCAATTACCCCAAGTCTTCTTCGGTAATTCCTGCATCTTTCATAATGCTTTTCAAAGTTCCTATTGGCAAATCTCGATTACTATGAACGGGTATAGAAAGAATGACAGCGACATCTTCTTTGGTATAAATATGATGACTACCAGTTATTCGCTTTAATACCCAACCATTTTTTTCAATGATTTTACATAGAGCTTTGCCAGAAATCGCTTTCATATCGATAGCTCGACTAATTGTTTCTCTGGCTCAATTTCTTCCCGCTCGCTTGCAACTTCTAGCCAACCCTGAACAGCTTCTTGTAACATTTCTAGTAAGTGTTCGTAGCTATTTCCCCACGTGTGGCATCCTGGTAGTGCAGGTACAGAACCACACCATACATTATCTTCTTGCCAAATAACTGCTTTAATTTTCATTAGACTTAAATTTTATAAAATAATAAAAATATCGTTCCCCATCTAAAGATTTTAACGCATCATAAACGCGATCGCACTTACAAAATACCCTCTAAAACTAAATTGCGAAGCTTAAGCTACGTAAGTAATTCGCACGATTTTTCCGATGAATTTATTGTTTCCCGATATCAATTGTTGCGTTTCACCCAATCTTGTATCTTAAGAGTAGTGGTAGACCGTCCCGAATATGGGGCATTGGTATTCTGGGTTTTTGCGTGGGGTGAGAAGTCGGGTTAGTCTTGCGAAGAGATTTTTCATTGGGGGAGGAACTCGACTTCTGGGGAGAGTTTGTAAACTACACCTCATACTCAGAATTAATTTTGTAAAGATAAATACAAAGAGGCGAACTAATCTTTGAAAAAAACTGACATGGCAGTAGAATATTTAGCGGATTAGCAGCAGAAACGCAATGCTCCAATTCGTTAAAGTAGCTAATACCAACTAAAATTCCAAAGGGAGCCGCAAGTCATGTCTCAACAGCCTTCTTCGCACTCTACAATCGAACCTGACGCTAAGGCACCGACTTTAAAGCGATTGCGACAAATGGCACGCTTACTTGATAAAGCTGTTGTGATTCCAGGTACACAAGTTGGTATCGGTTTAGACCCTATTCTCGGATTGATTCCGGGTGGTGGTGATTTTTTGGGTATAATGCTTTCTGCTTATATTGTCTTGGAAGCGGCAAGGTTGGGAGCTCCTCGCGCAACTTTGGGTCGAATGACTTTCAATATTATTATGGATGGGATTGTGGGAGCAGTTCCTGTGTTAGGGGACTTTTTTGACTTTGCTTGGACTGCGAACACCCACAATATTAAGTTATTAGAAGAGTATTTAAAGTTTCCAGGACAGCGTAAAAAGGCTGATTGGTGGTTTATTGCTGGGATTCTGCTAGTGTTATTAGTGGTTGCGATCGCATTGGTTGCGTTACCAGTCATTTTACTGAGATGGTTTATGTCTTTATTTACTGGTTGATTAAGTATTCAGGAGTCAGAAGGCAGAAGTCAGAAGGCAGAAGGCAGGAGTCAGAATTCAGGAGTCAGAAGGCAGAAGGTAGGAGTCAGCATCTAAAGTCTAAAATCTAAAATTCAAAATCTAAAATCTAAAATTCAAAATCTGAAAATCTAAAATGAAAGATTGGTGGCAGCTAAACTTTCCCGATGGTAGACAAAGTTTAACTATTACGGATGCTAACGGTTATCCCATAAAAATTGCTTACGGTGAAGTAGGTACAGGAAAGCCATTATTTTTATTTCATGGTGTTGGTAGCTGGAGCTATAATTGGCGCAACAGTATTAAACCGTTATCAAAATATTTTCGAGTTATTTGCTTTGATGCTAAGGGTTATGGATTTTCAGAAAAGCCTGTATCGCGTCGAGAAACGGAAGGACATCAAGTTATCGAATTTTCGCGAATTATTCAGGCATTATGCAATGAACCTGTTGTGATTTTAGCGGAATCTTTGGGTGCTTTAACTGCACTTGCGATCGCACAGGAAAACCCTGATTTAATCGCGAGGTTAGCGGTGATTAATGTACCTATTTTCGCCAAAAAATTACCTCATTGGGGAATGTCTATACTTGCACAAACACCGCTTGAGTTAATCCAAACTATAGATAGTTTACGTCTTGCTTATTTGTTTGCACCTTTAGTTAGGGAAGTGATGGCAATAGAACGTCGCAGTGTATTATATGACCCATCAAAGTTAACAAAAGAGGATGTCTATTGGATAACTTATCCCTATATCGAATTTTTTGGCACTCTCACAAAAGTAGCTGAAGAATTAAAAATTGCGGCACAGGAAATTGAATGCTCGCAGAAAAATAAGCCCAATTGGTTAACTAAAATCCAAGCGAATCTGAGTAAAATTAATGTTCCTACATTAATTATGTGGGGTGAACATGATACTTGGTTTCCAGCTAGTGATGGCGAAAAGTTGCATAAATGTATCGCAAATTCGCGTTTACAAATTATTAATGAATGTGGTCATGATGCCTCATCGGGTGCATCAGTAATTATTAATAAAAATGTTGTAAATTTCTTAAAGGATACTGAGTTTATTTGATTTGCCAAAATATTTAGATAGTTTTCAAATATCTGCAATTTTTTAGATAAATCGTAACTCACCAAGCTACTAAACTATTTCTACCTTCTGCCTTCTGCCTCCTGAATTCTACCTTCTACCTTCTGCCTTCTGCCTTCTGAATTCTACCTTCTACCTTCTGCCTTCTGCCTCCTGAATTCTACCTTCTACCTTCTGCTTTCTTACTCTAAAATTATGCAACGTCCCACTATATATATTGCCATAACTAACCACGGATTTGGTCATGCGACTCGCACCGCATCTGTTGCTGCAACAATCCAAAAACTATTACCAGAAGCTTTACTTATTCTTACAACAACTGCACCACGATGGTTATTAGAATGCTATATCGAAGGTGATTTTATCCACCGTCAACGTGCTTATGATTTAGGTGTGGTTCAAGCTGATAGTTTAAGGATGGATAAAGTAGCAACTCTAGAGAAACTGTTAGAAATTAAAAAAAATCAAAACTCAATTGTTACTTCCGAAGTTGATTTTATTAAACAAAATCGTGTTGATTTAATCTTAGGTGATATTCCCTTTTTAGCACCAATTATTGCCAAAGAAGCAAACATTCCTTGTTGGATGATTAGTAACTTTGCCTGGGATTTTATTTACCGTGATTGGGGTGGTGAATTTATTGCGATCGCGGATTGGATTAGTGAATGTTATGGGATGTATCCAGGAGTAACCCCAGAAGAATATCGCACTTTCCGTCTTCCATTTTATGAACCGATGCAGGCATTTCCCAACATTACCGATATTGGTTTAACTGGTGGTTCTCCCCGTTATTCTGAAGCGGAAATTCGTTCTCTTTGGAATATTAATACACCTAAAGAAAAAACTATTTTACTTACCTTTGGTGGATTAGGTTTACAACAAATCCCCTACCACAATCTCAAACAATTTCCCGACTGGCAATTTATTAGCTTTGATGCATCAGCACCAGAATTACCTAATCTAATCAAAATTGCTGATAGAAAATGCCGTCCAGTCGATTTAATGCCAATTTGTAGTCGTGTTGTATCCAAACCTGGTTTTGGAACCTTTTCTGAAGCAACCAAACTCGATTTACCAATAGTTTCTGTGACTCGCAACGACTTCGCAGAAGCTGCATTTCTACTCGAAGGAATTTCTAATTATAACCAACACCAAATCCTCACACCTGAAGAATTTTTCGAGGGAGATTGGAGTTTCCTCAATCAACCACTTCAGCAACCACGTAAAACAGAACCCATTGCTAAAGATGGTAACGAAGTCATAGCCAAAAATGTAATTGATTTTTTCAAAACTAATTAAATTATTAGCCAAAATTACCAACCAAAAAACTTTTTAATATCTGTCACCATTTGTTGAAGCATTTGAGGAAGATTACTGATTTTTTGGATAAGTTCTTGGGGACTAAATCCAAAAAAACTCAGAATAATCGCGATGACAAAAATTGCGATCGCAGCACTAATTACTGTATTCAATACATTCAGTAAAGCTTTAAAAACTAGCCATACGACCATTAGTTGAGCAATTAAAAAAATTAAGTTAGCTGACATAACAGATACCTTAAATAAATCTGATTATTGACTCCTTAGCTTAATCCTTTCAAAAAAATCTTTCAGTGCTAATAAATACTCTTCTAAAAACTCTAGAATTATACATTATTCTCTGCGTCTCTGCGTAAGATAAATAAGATATAATTACATCTAAAAATAGCAATCAAGTCATGATTCAGGTTAATCTAGACTAAACAGAACAGCGTCAATAAATACGATCATTTTATCGCAATGACTCACTATCAAAAATTACTCAGGGTTTCTACTAACGGCAAATCGCTATATAATATCACATCAAAAATTGCCGACATCGTCACCGAATCGAGAGTACAAATAGGACTTTGTACGCTATTTTTACGACATACATCAGCTAGTTTAATTATCCAAGAAAATGCCGATCCAGATGTTTTACTAGATTTAGCCAACTTTATGGCAAAACTGGTTCCAGAGTCAGCAAAATACATCCACGACGCAGAAGGTAGCGACGATATGCCAGCACATATCCGCACTGTCTTAACTCATACATCCGAACATATTCCCATTAACAATGGAAACTTGGTTTTAGGAACATGGCAGGGTATTTACGTTTGGGAACACAGACAGCACAACCATGTTCGAGAATTAGTAGTTCACATCTCCAGTTAAACAGGAAATATTTATTTTTAGTATTCAATTAAATGGGAAAAATAAATCACTAGAGTGTAGAAAACTAGTGAAATTATTGAAATAGATTGAAACAAAATATCTCAATATACTCGACATTCAAGTATATGGCTGCCAACCACTTACGTCACTTGTTATCTTCTACTACCCCAGTGTTTTTAAAGCGGATAATTCCGCTAAAAGTACAAAAGTAAAGGGTTTGGTAATATTATCTCTATTGTCTTTGACGTACCGTATCCTGTTACACAGTTTTCTCAAAAATTTCCAACATATCCCCGACTTTTAAAGTCGGGAATATAAAAAATCAATCTTATCTCAGTGCATAATCTGGCTGATATTCGACTAATTCTATTTCATTTTCGTCAGGGTCATTCACATATATTCTGTGTTTAGTTTCTGGGGATTGCATTATGTAGTAATCAATTTCCTCTTGCTTTAAGTGCTGTTGCATTGCATCACCATCTTTGATGACGATTCCAACGTGATTAATGCCAATATTTTCGTAATTGGTGTGAACTTGTTCTGCTTCTGGTGTATGATTTAGCGCTAGATAAAATTGGTTATTACCAAAATGCATCCATTTTCTACCTTCATAAATTCCTTCAGCACGCACATACCAATCAGGAAATAGTTTGTGATAAAACTCTCTACTTACATCAAGATTTTTGCAGGAAAGATTGATATGCTCAAATCGTAGCATGTCCATATTTTTGTTCCTTATTTTAGATTAATTGAATTACTGCCTCACGCAGAGTCGCGGAGGCGCAGAGAAATGACAGAATTAGAATGAGAGAGAAATAATCGAAAATTAACTTTAGCTAATATTGAGGAACATCATTAATACAAAACCTACCATCACACCAATTGTTCTTTTTTCTCTCTACCTTTACGATAAGCAGAGCTTAATACGGAGGTATATCGCACCAATTACAAGATTTTTCATATCTGGAATAGTTTTTCTAACCCTTAAATAAATCATAGTCGTAATGACTCCGAGTTGGTTGAGATAAATAGTTAATTTTTGTAAAGTTATTGGTACATTTGTATTATTGAGGGAATGTAGGTAAAGTCTGGAAAATGACTGTATTCTCCTCTACCCTCTGGATTCTCTCCATATTGCTGTTACCAAATAAATGGAATTAAACGCGCACTCGATTTTTGATATTCTGGATATTCTCGCATACCCTTCTATAACTTACGATTAACCAAAGTAGCACTAGCTTGATCGACAGGCATTAAGATTACTTCATTAATATTCACATGTGCTGGACGAGTCGCACAAAAGAAGATGACATCAGCGACATCATCGGGGGTAAGTGGAGTTAAACCTTGATAAACTTGATCGGCTCTTTGATTATCCCCATGAAAGCGCACATTACTAAATTCAGTTTCCACCATTCCCGGATCGACAGAAGTAACTCGAACTTGCGTACCAATTAAATCGAGTTTTAAACCTTCAGAAATCGACTTTACGGCGGCTTTCGTAGCACAATAAACATTACCACCGGGATAGGTTTGATGTCCCGCAATCGAACCAATATTAATAATATGACCTTTGTTGCGTTGCACCATTCCCGGTAAAACGTAGCGTGTCACGTAAAGTAAACCCTTGATATTAGTATCAATCATTTCCTCCCAATCTTGGAAATCAGCTTCGTGGAGCTTGTCCAAACCACGACTTAAACCAGCATTATTGACCAGAATATCAATATTTGACCATTCGGGGGGAAGATAGGAAATAGCAGACTCAACAGCAATGCGATCGCGTACGTCTAGCTGAATTAAATGGACATCTGAAGCTTGAATATTTAGAGTTTCGACAACTTGCTGTAATTTTTCAATCCGTCGTGCAGCTAAAATTAATTTTGCCCCAGCTTGAGCAAAATATTTCGCGCAAGCAGCACCAATACCGCTACTAGCACCTGTAATTAATATAATTTTATTCATATTTTATCTTTAAGCTAATGGTGAATAGTTGAAAAAAATAAAATATCCCTGCCATCTTCCTCGAACAATGGGATAAGCGAGAACCCAATGAAGTCGGGTTCCTGCCCCACGAAAAATCTCCATTGAGCAAGACTAACCTAGTAACCCGACTTCTAACCCCACGAAAAATCTCCACTAAAGCGATAAATCATGTTTTCAATGGTACAGTCGTCAATCCTAAGGGCAGGGAAACCCTGCCCCTACATTTGGGATAAACTATTTTTTGTCTGACTTAAACCACTACCAATCAAACTACTTAACTATTTGGACTCGTTGCGTCACCATTGTTGTGCCATCACCACGCATAATCACAGCCGAAACCCACTGACTACCTGGAATTTTGGGAGCTGTACCAACTTTAAATAATCCACCTGCGGAGAGTAATTCCAGATTTACTGGAGTGGGATTAAGATATTTTTCAGGTTTGACAGGTTCCTCCAAAGCAGCACCTAAAAGATAATCTTCGCTGAGGGGTTCTTGGACGATCGCATCAAAACTGTATTGTTGTCCTACCTTGACTTGCTGGGGTAACTTGATATCAATTTGGGGTGGTTTTGCTCCGGATGTCAGCTGGGTTCGTTCGGATAATATATCCTGTTGGATGATTTGCGAACCTGAAATACGTTGACGTGAGCGAATTGTGGAATTAAATGCTAAATTCTGGCTGTTCGCAGAAGGTAAACCAGAAATTTGAGTTACGGTTTCGGCAATGGTGACATTACCTTGGGTTTTCCAAGATTGTAGCTGTGTGGTGTAGCGTAGTTTGGGGTAGCGTTGCCAAAGCGATGCTAAAGCCTTTTCCATATTTGGGCGCGTCAAGCCGTCACTATGGGTAAAATTTGGACTATAGTATTGCATTACGGCTTTGACATCGCCTTTACTCGCTGCGGTATCAATTTGCGCTAATAAATTTTTGAGTGTGGGAGGAGCATTCGCGGGGGTAATGGCTTGAACGGCTTGAATGGATGTCCAACCAGTAATTAAACTCAAAGCTAACAGAAAAAAAGTTAACTTGCGGTTGACTGCTACAAGGTGGGAGCATCTCAGTAATAAATTAATAAGTTTAGACATTGCTGATACGTAGGATATTTAACTACAGAAAACTGTGAATTTGTTTTATCTTAATTAAGCTATGGCTCTGGGGCAAGTTGGATGGTTGATACACCGATACGATTATTAATTGCAGCAAGCGGTACAGGAGGACATCTGTTTCCTGCGATCGCACTGGCTGAGAAATTGCCAGAGTATCAAATAGAATGGCTGGGTGTTCCGAATCGATTGGAAACGCAGCTAGTACCCAAACAGTATAAGCTGAATACTATATCTGTTGAAGGATTTCAAAAAGGTTTTGGGATTTCGTCGCTCCTAACGTTGGGTAAGTTGGTTAGTTCTGTAATCGCAGTCCGGAAATTACTGAAACAAGGCAAATTCCAAGGTGTTTTTACTACAGGTGGTTATATTGCTGGACCATCGGTAATTGCAGCGCGATCGCTTGGTTTACCTGTGATTCTCCACGAGTCAAATGCCCTTCCTGGTAAAGTCACTCGCTTTTTTGGACCCTGGTGTGATGCGGTGGCTGTTGGTTTTGATGTGGCGGCGAAGTACTTACCGAAGGCGAAGGTAATTTATACTAGTACTCCAGTTCGGAGTCAATTTTTAGATGCGGAAATTGCTTCAACTTTAGATTTGCCGATTCCCCCCGATGTCCCTTTAATTGTTGTATTTGGTGGTAGTCAAGGTGCGATCGCAGTTAATAAATTAGTACGGAGTTGTTCCCCGGCTTGGTTTGAAGCGGGTGCTTATGTGGTACATATTACTGGAGATAAAGATGAGGAAGCTGGCAGCTTACAGCATCCGCAGTATATAAGTTTGCCTTTTTACGATAATATGGCAGCATTATTGCGGAGGGCGAATTTAGCTATTAGTCGTTCTGGTGCAGGCAGTTTGACCGAATTAGCCGTGTGCGAAACCCCAGCAATTTTGATACCTTATCCTTTTGCTGCTGAAGACCATCAAACTTATAATGCTAATGTGTTTACTGCTGTGAATGCGGCATTATTGTTTAAGCAATCGGAATTGACAGAAGATATTTTGCGAAGTGAAGTTTTGCGGTTGTTGAAATCCCCCGACGAGTTGCGGAAAATGGGGGAAAATGCAAAAACCGTAGCTTTAACAGATAGTGCGGAGAAACTAGCACAGTTATTACGAGAAGTAGTAGAAAAGTGAGGGAAAGCGAGAGAACCCACGAAGTCGGGTTCCTTTCCCCACAAACAACCTCCCACTCAGTACGACTAACTTAGTAACCCGACTTCTAACCCCACGCAAAAACCCCAAATAACCTATATATAATTTTTTTTAAATTATGCTTAAAAAATGAATGATTTGTATTCTTAAAGATGCAATTTTTTCAGATGCTTTACTAAAAGATGTAAAATTTATCAATTGCCAAATGGATAATGTTGCACTTACTAATGCTAAATTTAATCATACAGATTTTCGCGGTTCTCAGATAGAAGGATTACAAATTAACATTAACCAACTTCAAGGTGCGATCGTGGATATATTTCAAGCTGGTTATATCCTACAACGGTATGCAAATGTTGTAGTCAAAGCTATTGATGAATAAATATGATAAAAATTTCATCCTGAACCAAAAGCATTAATATCTCGTTAAATCATTCCTTCCTCTGATAGGGGAATTTGGCTATTTTAATACGAGTTTGATGCGTAGATGCGATCGCGTAGCTTGTGGTTCCACATCGCTTGGCTAATATCTTGACTAACGTAAAATATATGAGAAGTAATAAATTACACAATGCTGGAAAATAAATCTATTAATGTCTGGAATTATAAACCTTGGTGGTGTCAACCTTGGTCTATCTTACTCACAACTATAATTATAATTAGCGCTAGCTGGTTAATTTTTAAAATCATCTGGTTAACTATCATTGTCGCGATTCCTATGTTAACTTGGATGATATTTTTTATATTCATTTATCCAAAATTAATCGCTGGCAATGGTGCTTTAAAATCTGAGGAATTAGAAATTTAAAATTAGGTATTATTCAAATTTCCGTACTAGTTTCATATCCCCCAGTCAGAAATCGGGGATATGAAAAAACTTACTTTTTCTGCCTTTACTTATCTATTCTTACCATCCCCCAAACTCTTCTCAATTGCTCCTTCCGTAGTTAATTGTCCCAACGCACCAGTCACCATTAACTTAGGTAAACTTTCAATATCTTGCAATCGCGTCAACTTACTTTCACCTGTAGCGATATCGCGATGGACAACAACAACCGAAGGTACAATATCAGCACCAAAAGCATCAAGTAAAGCCGGATTATGGGTAGTTACTAAAATATCAATTTGGCGTTTTCGACCAATATCAGATAACATTTTTGCCAGTAATTCTGCACGGGAAGGATGTAACCCATTATCAACATCTTCAAAAATTAATTGACTGCGTTCAGGTATTGTTAAAAGTGCCGTCATAATGGCAAGAAATCTCAATGTACCATCAGACATACTACGAGCATCAATTTCTTGAACTTGTCCATTTGTCCATTCTTCCTCACAATATAACATTGCATCGCTAGCATATCTACCAACACGTTCCGACCAAACTTTTAAGATATTTCCCGCAGGTAAACCACGTGCATATTCTGATAGCATATTTTCGACTTCTTCCTGTTTGCGCGACGAAAGTCCAGCAATTACACCAGCTAAATTAGAAGCATCGGTTTCCAAAGTTTTAGAAAGTTGCGAAAAATCTCGCATTTTTGCAGGAATTGGATTGAATATATAGATTTTTTCGAGGTTTTCAATAACGTGATTGACTTCAGAAACATTATCAAGAACGTATGTATTTTTAAAATAGGTTAGAATCGACTTATTGTTACTAGGTAGCGTCCAGCGTGCATTTTTATAATGGGTAGCAATCTTGAGAATATTTTCGCGATCGCACTTAGAATCGACATAACTATTCACAAAATCTCGCTCAAAAATAATTGTTTTTTTATCGCGTTGATACTCACGACAGGTAATTTTTTCTTCAAGAATCATGGCATCAGGTTTTGTCTCCACCGTTACACTATATAAGTAGTCTATTTGTTCACCTTCACCTTGAACTGATGCCTTCAAAGTAAATTCTGGCTCAGGTTTAAGCGCTGCCCAGCTAACACCACCACGAATAGGAGCAAGTATTTTATCACCTCCTAATGCTGTTTCGATTTGATGTCCATCAACTATACGTTTTAAAAATTCAAATGCTTCGACTAAATTTGATTTTCCACTAGCATTTGTACCTACTAAAACCGTAAGTGGGTAAAGCGGTAATTCCGCATAACGAAAACTTTTCCAGTTTTTTAGAAAGAGTCGCTTGAGCATACCCACTTCAAAATAAATATTATTTCAATTCTCCCTTGATTTACAAATTAAAACATCTGGGTTTTCCGCAACTTGATTGTAGTTTCTCAATTTTTATCAAAGCTTTCCAATGATTCAACTTTGAATAATCCAGCACGCCATCTATCGGCAAGTTCTTTGATAAAACTAGCTAAAGGTATCGCTACTAACAATCCAATAATGCCTCCTAGTTTAGCTCCAATTAATAAGGAAATTACGACCCATACGGGATTTAAACCTGTTAAATTACCGAGTATTCGAGGAGCAACAAAGTTAGAGTTAATTTGGTCAATTCCCACAGCAACTGCAAGCACTTCTACACCTAACCAAAAATTCTGTAAACCTACTAATAAGGCGACAATTATAATACCAATTGTGGTGCCGAAAGGGAAGAGAGAAAAGAAACCGATAGTCAACCCAAATAACAAAGCTAGAGGTATTTGTAGCAATAAAAATACTAGTATTAACGTAACTGAAAGAATCGCACCTAATGATGCTTGACCAATAAAATAATTTTGAAAATCTTCACGTAATAATTGTCTAACTTGAGTACTTATATGTGTCGGGAACCATTGAAAAACACCATCCCAAAGTTTGTCTCCGTTTAATACCATGTAAATTGTTAATACTACTGTTAGCAGTACATTTACCAGCGTCCCAATTGTATCAACAGCAATGCTGAGAATTCGACCTGTAAATGTTTGTAATTGACTGGATAAACGGTCTACAACTTGAGTGATTAAACTACTAATATTGATTGGTAACTCTTGTTGCTTGAGTGCCCAATCTTGAAAAGTTTGCAATTGTTGCGAACCCGATTCGATCCAAGTTGGTAAAGCATTTGCTAGTTCGTAAATTTGTTCGAGAATAAGTGGTACAAGGGTTATACCTAAAGCCACAACTAAGACAATTGTGAGTAATAAAGCTCCTGCGATCGCGAGTTTTCTTTTTATCCCCTGGCTTTGGAAAAATTCGATGGGATAATCAAGGATAAATGCAAGTAAGATTGCAGCAATAAAAATATTAACTAATGGTTGGAAATACTGAATAAATTGTAATAGTACCCAACCATTAAGAATAGTAAGGGGAAAAGCGATTCCAATACTTAACCATCGAGGTAATTTAGTAAATTGCATCGTGAATTTGAGTTAGGAGTTAGGAGTTAGGAGTTGGGAATTACGAATAAAATCTTGTAAAATTTTTTGATGTACTGGTCCTAAAGGTCGTTCTTCTTGAGCATTTTGGGAATAAAAAATACCCTGATCAATTTCTTCAGGTGTTAACAAATCCATATCCCACCCTTCATTAAGAACCAACTGACTAAATTCTACTTCTAGAGGTGCGTAGAAAACATGACGTATGACTTTTTCATCGGGATAACAACCAAAAAAAGCAAATGTTGAAGGCAAATTATAGCCAATTTCCTCTAAAATCTCCCTTCCAACAGCAATTTCCGGAGTTTCCCCCGGTTCAATATGTCCTCCAAATAAAGCCCAATATCCCGGATAAAGGATAGTAGGAATATTATCGCGCAATTGCATCAGGAACTTGCCATCACGATATAAAATTGCGATTGCAACAGCTATTTTTTCTCGGTATGTCACAACTTCAGACATTTTCTTGTTCTCCTAATTGATAATTCATAATTATTTACTCAATAATACCAAGTCTTAATTACTACTTTTCTTCCACATAAATTCCTCCCTGTTCTTGTCCTGCTAAGGGAATACTTTTGTAGCGAAGTTGACCCTTAAAAACAACTTGCGAACCGACACGCAAATCAGTTTGATTAGTTAAAACCACAATCGAACCAGTAGAATCCTTTAACTGATAAGCGTGCTTGTTCAATAGGGGTATATGCTTTTCGATTTTGCCCTGAATATAGACAGTGGAATTCTTTTGCTGTGGTGTCAATTGACGAATTGGCGTAATATTCCCACCAATAGCATTCATACTCGAAATATTGACATTCCCACAACCAGCTAACCCTGACAAGAAAACTAAAGCCAGAGTTCTACGAAATAAAAATAAAGAACGGTAAAAAAAATGTACTTGTTCCATAGCACCCCAAATTGAGATGTGGGATAAATTTAAATTTGACATCAGTATCTATTTTGTCGCTATTTTAGTCGTGCTAGTTTCCAAAAATACCATGCTTTTTAATTTTGGAAATACACTCTACTACTGAGACAACGAATCTGAGAAGATATTTACTCATAGAGAAAAGGCAAGTCATCCCATCCCCAATCCCCAATCCCCAATGCCCAATACAGCCAAAATACTTGATGGAAAGGCACTATCTGCCAAAATTCAGCAGGAACTATCCGCAGCAATTACCAAAGTTCAGCCCCAAATTGGACGTTCTCCTGGTTTAGCTGTACTCATGGTTGGTGATAATCCCGCTTCTGCTGCTT
The DNA here is from genome assembly GCA_012034595.1 of Calothrix sp. CSU_2_0. Classification (GTDB taxonomy): domain Bacteria; phylum Cyanobacteriota; class Cyanobacteriia; order Cyanobacteriales; family Nostocaceae; genus Brunnivagina. Next base: position 22,440 of record JAAUPE010000003.1, read on the forward strand.
ATGTACGGGGAAAGGAACGTGCTTGTCAAAAAGTAGGGATTAATTCCTTTGGCAAGCATTTCCCCACAAACACAACTCAAGCAGAACTCGAAGCGGAAATTGCCGCACTTAACCAAGACGAACGGGTTGATGGTATTCTAGTGCAATTACCCCTACCCGAACACTTAAATTCAGTCGAATTGCTACACAAAATTGAGCCAGACAAAGACGTAGATGGATTACATCCCCTGAATTTGGGAAAACTGGTGCGAGGTGAAGCAGGTTTACGCAGTTGTACCCCTGCTGGGGTGATGCGGGTTTTAGAAGAATATAAAATAGAATTACAAGGGAAACAAGCTGTAGTCATAGGACGCAGCATTTTGGTTGGTAAACCCCTTGCCTTAATGCTATTGGAAAAAAATGCCACCGTGACCGTAGCTCATTCGCGATCGCACAACCTCCCATCTATCTGTCAAACAGCAGATATACTTGTTGCAGCTGTTGGACTTAGTGAACTTATTACCAAGGAGATGGTGAAACCGGGCGCAATTGTGGTAGATGTGGGAATAAATCGCGTAGTTGATGCGGACGGCAACAGTCGCTTAATCGGAGATGTCCACTTTGAGTCAGTTTCGAGCGTGGCTGAGTATATTACCCCCGTTCCTGGAGGTATAGGACCTATGACTGTGGCGATGTTACTACAAAATACTGTTTCTAGTTACCTCAAAAAATTTGAGATGATGGAATAGTTAGTAGTTGGAAGTTAGGAGTTAGAAGTTATGAGTTGGAAGTTAGGAGTTAGAAGTTATGAGTTAGAAGTTATGAGTTAATAGGAAATACAGAACCCACAACCATTAACAAATAACAATTAACAAATAACCATTAACAAATACCCATTAACAAATAACCATTAACAAATACCCAATAACAATTAATAATCAAAACTCAACTTACTCGCTTAAAATTGTAACCTAGATGACAAAAGTCCAAGGAAAATTAGCATGGTAGCAGCCGATAATATTCAGACAACTCCAAGCGAAACTAAATTTGACCTCCTTTCCTATCTCAAGGTAAGACAGCAACTTTGCGAAACCGCACTCGACAAAGCTGTTCCCATGAACTACCCAGACAAAATCTACGAAGCAATGCGCTATTCATTGCTCGCTGGAGGCAAGCGGTTACGTCCGATTTTGTGCATTGCTACCTGCGAAATGATCGGGGGCACAATTGAAATTTCCATGCCTACAGCCTGCGCTTTGGAGATGATTCATACAATGTCCCTAATTCATGACGATTTGCCTGCAATGGATAACGACGATTATCGACGGGGCAAGTTGACAAATCACAAGATTTATGGTGAAGATATCGCAATTTTAGCAGGTGATGGTTTGCTGGCGTATGCATTCGAGCATGTTGTCACCTGCACCAAAAATGTACCCCCAGAGAGAATTTTGCAAGTAATTTTCCGCTTAGGACGGGCAACGGGTGCATCTGGTTTGGTTGGGGGTCAAGTCGTCGATTTAGAATGTGAAGGGAAAACAGATACTTCTTTAGAAACCCTCAACTTCATCCATAACCACAAAACCGCCGCATTGTTAGAAGCTAGTGTAGTTTGTGGTGGAATTTGGCAGGTGCTTCACCAGAAAATATCCAAAGTTTGTCCCGTTATTCGCAGAACATCGGATTAGCTTTCCAAATTATTGACGACATTCTCGATATAACTTCTACCCAGGAAAAACTAGGGAAAAGCGTCGGTAAAGACTTAAAAGCGCAGAAAGTAACTTATCCCAGTCTTTGGGGAATCGAAGACTCGCGTCAAAAAGCTAACCAACTGATCGAAGAAGCTTGTGCGGAACTCAAGCCATATGGTGAAAAAGCCCAGCCGTTAATGGCTTTGGCACACTTTATTACCAGTCGCGATCGCTAAGAAACAGGCAAAAGAAAGTATGTATACCGATTAAAAACGGGATAACTCAAAGTCGTCTTCTAATGTTGAAATAACGTTGAAATATGTATTTTGAAAGATATTCCCAAGACACTTTTTTATCTGTGGTACTTTATTTTGCTGATTTTTTCTCTGTGGTCGCATCCAACACTTTTTTTCTGACAATGAACACTGCTATTATTTGCTTTCCTTATCTAAAATACCATGCAGGACATAGGCGACATCTTAAATAATCGGGTGCTGCTAGTTGCCCTAATTGCTTGTTTAATTGCTCAATTTCTTAAACTTGCGATCGAAATCATCAAAAACCGTAAACTCAATGTCCAGGTATTAGTCACCACTGGAGGAATGCCCAGTGCCCATTCGGCTTTAGTTACAGCTTTAGCAGCTGGAGTTGGGCAAACATTAGGTTGGCAAACCCCGGAATTTGCACTTGCAGCGGTTTTTGCCATTATTGTTATGTATGATGCAGCAGGGGTTCGTCAAGCAGCAGGCAAACAAGCACGCATCCTCAACCAATGATAGATGAATTATTCCAAGAACACCACGAATTTCATGAAGACCGTCTCAAGGAATTACTTGGACATACTCCGTTTCAAGTCATTGCTGGTTCGGCTTTGGGTATCACCATATCTTGGCTAGCGAGAGCTGCTTATTAATTAATTCTACTTATTTAGATTTTGTCAAAAAATAAAATATCCCAATATAGACTTACCAATCGTATCATTCAAAAGTTTGGGTGGGGATACCCCACCCCTACAGTTTGGGATAAAAATACTTACAAAAACCCAGTTTTTTTTTACTGGGCTTACATCTGTGTTAATTTTGGTCTCTATAATTAACTAATAAAGGAAACTGGGGACTTCTGTACTCGCGGTTGCGCTTGTTTGATTGAATTCAATATTTTCTGATGGTGGTTTTGCCTGTTTGTGCTTCGGTGTTAGAATCATAGACAAAAATTTCGGTAACACAATACAAGCGATCGCATTTACGGCAGTGAGGAATAGACCATCCAACAATGTCATAGACAACTCCCCTTTTGAAGATTAGGTTCTATTTATTAGTTTGCTACAGAATGTTAAATAAGAGTTAGCGAGAATATTCGGAATTAATTCTCTCTATCATCAGCAATAAATAACATTTTCCAGCTAAATTCTCTCTCAAGGAGGATGTTTTGATAAATAATTTTAGATTTAGCTGGAAACGTCATGCCTGATTATCTGAAAATCTCCCCCTTTTATTCACTTATTGGTGCGAGCATTTGCCACAGAAATGCGGGCTAAATTTACATGACGGAGTGTTTGTTAGAGTGTAGGTTGTGCAAAAGGGAAAACTAGTCACTTCAGAGTTAGCTTTTTGCAAGCTAATAACATGATGTTTTTTGAGTGAATTGCTTCCCATCACTACAATTATTGATATTAATCTGGGTAAGGCGACACAAGCAATTGTACTTGCCAAAGTGAGAAACAAAATATCGATCGAATTCATTGTTAATTACCTCTTAGCGATCGCAGAAAATCAGTAGATTTTAGGTTTTGGACTTTCAAATCCCAAACAACCTAAAATTCATATGGGAAGAGCGGTCTTTGAGAGGAAGCAACTTGTGCTACCGATTCAATTTAAAGTACTGTCGCTATTTAGTTATATAGCTATTTCCTGATAATACTCTACCACAGCATAGAGTTTTCTCGATGCATAAATCAATATTCTCAGAGAAAAATAGAGGGTAGGGACTGTATGGTTTTTAGTTAAATATCTTAACTACATAGCGAAATATGCTGGAAGTAAAATATGCTTAATTTTTCAGTGAGGTAGTTATGGTAAAAACATTTGTCGATGCAGGGTTTTTCTCAACCTATACAGAGCAAGAACGTCGCAATGCCAAGGATTTAATTGATTATTCCGACGTGCAAACATTACCGGAGATTTGGTCGATCGTAGCAAAGCGACATCCAAATATTGTCGCTGTTCGTGACCCCCATGCCAAGCCCGAAGTTGCTTTTACATACAAGCAGCTATATGAAAAAATTCAGTGTTTCGCAGCTGGTTTGCAAGCTTTGGGTGTGAATCCGGGAAATATGATTTCGTTACTTTCGGATAATTCTCCGAGTTGGTTAATTGCCGACCAAGGAATTATGATGGCTGGAGCGGTAAATGCGGTGCGGAGTTCCTTGGCAGAACAGGAGGAATTACTGTTTATTATTGCCAATAGTGGGAGTACAGCTTTGGTATTGGAAGATTTGAAAACCTTGAAAAAGCTGCGTCAAGGTTTGCAGGAATTACCAATTGAGTTTGTGGTTTTGCTTTCGGAGGAACAACCAGAAAGCGATGACAGTTTAAAGGTGTTGAATTTTAGTCAATTTATGGAACTTGGCAAGCAGCACAATTTGCAACCCGTCCAAGGTCAACGGGAGGATTTAGCAACTTTAATTTATACTTCGGGTACAACAGGTAAACCTAAAGGTGTAATGCTGAACCATGCAAATTTGATGCATCAGGTGACATCCTTGGGGTCAATAGTCACACCAAATCCAGGGGACATGATTTTAAGTATTCTCCCGACTTGGCACAGTTACGAACGGAGTTGTGAATATTTCTTATTTGGTCAAGCTTGTACGCAGATTTACACAAATTTGCGGTCAATCAAAGCCGACTTGAAGAAATTTCAACCCAATTATATTATCGCCGTACCGCGTCTGTTGGAGTCGATTTATGAAGGGGTACAAAAGCAGTTTCGCGAGCAACCTGCCTCAAAACAACGATTGGTAAATAATTTGTTGGGTATCAGCGAGAAATATATTCGAGCTAAACGCATCGCTGAAGGATTAGATTTGGAGAATTTTCACGCATCAGCTTTGCAGCGCTTGACTGCGAACATTCAAGCAACTGTATTATCACCGTTACATGCTGTAGCAGAAAAGCTAGTTTACGGAAAAGTTCGGGAAGCGACAGGGGGAAAAATTAAGCAGATGGTTAGCGGAGGTGCTGCATTACCTCCCCACATCGACTTATTTTTTGAGATAGTGGGAGTTGATATTTTGGTGGGGTATGGATTAACTGAAACCTCTCCTGTCACCCATGTGCGGCGAAAATGGCGAAATGTCAGAGGTGCTGCCGGACAGCCAGTACCGGGAACCGAAGTCAAAATTGTTGACCCAGAGACACGCAAACCTTTACCGATCGAAGAAAAGGGTTTAGTGTTGTTGCGAGGACCACAGATAATGCAGGGTTATTATCAAAACCCAGAAGCGACAGCAAAAGCCATTGATAGTCAAGGTTGGTTTGATAGCGGTGATTTGGGTTGGGTAAGTGAGAACAACGACTTAATTTTAACCGGACGCGCCAAAGATACGATTGTATTAACCAATGGCGAAAATATCGAACCGCAACCAATCGAAGATGCTTGTTTGCGATCGCCTTATATCGACCAAATCATGCTCGTTGGACAAGATCGACGCAGTATTGGTGCTTTAATTGTTCCCAATGTCGAAACCTTGGCAAAATGGGCAGAATCGCAAAATTTGCAACTGTGTATACAATCCGACAATGTTACACTGGCAGGCAGTCAAAAAATAAATCTAGAGAGTAAAATTGTCCAGGATTTATTTCGTCAAGAAATGAATCGAGAAGTGCAAAATCGTCCTGGCTATCGTCCGGACGATCGCATCAATCAGTTCAGACTAATACTGGAGCCATTTTCGATTGAAAATGGCATGATGACACAAAAGCTGAGTATTAAGCGACATGTTGTGATGGAACGCTATAGCGATACGATTAACAACATGTTCGCCTAAAGCCTCCACAATTGCAAACTAACGAGTGAACGTGAAACATTTATGGACGTGTCCAAACAACTTCTTTTAAAACGCTCTGTCAACGTCAAAGCGATTGTCACCCCGCTTTGGAAGGACGAAGTACAGCAACAACTCCAAGCTCAAATCATCCAAATTGACCAGCAATTACAACAACTGGATATCCAAGGACAAAGAGCAGTTGCAGAAATCCAAAAGCAATCAATGCAACCTCCCGGACCTCAAACCTTGCAACAAATAGATAATATTCAAGGACAGGTCAACGAGAAAAAAAGCGAACTCCTGGAGCAAAAAAATCAGAGTTTACAAAACCTTCAACAAGTTCAGATGTTGAACTTAGACGAAGAAGTTAACCAGTTCCAAATGGAAGGTTTTTTCCGTGTTGAACCTGGTGATAACTTGATTAACAAATTGCAAGTAGAAATTGTTTTGCGTGATGGTGTCGTTGAAGAAATTCGTGGTGATGTTTAATTAAGTTAGGAGTTAGGAGTTAGGAGTTAAGAGTTATTTTTCTTACATTCCTAATTCCTAATTCCTAATTCCTATTTCCTATTTTTGTTCTTGCGAACCAACCCAGACTATTTCCCACATCGGAGGAGAACTAGCGAGGATAGTTCTACCAAAACTGGTGAGTTCAACACGATAGCGAACAGCAGTACGGTAATTTCGTGCTGCGACGTTTTGAGTGATAGTGACTAAAGCTTGATTGGAATATGGATAAACGACTTCGACTTTGCGTTTGCTACGATGAGCGGAGCTTAATGCCCCCGGTATATCGCTATTGTAGGTATCAAACGCATCCATCGCTAATGATGCTGGGTCACTACCCTGAAGTCCAGATTTGATACTGTCTAAAGGTATCGTTTTATATTTTGCCCGTTCTGGATTTATTGCTAGATTTGTAGTCTGAATTGCCACATGCGGTTGTTGCGCTTGCACGTTTTGATTTGTGGAAATCGCTGTATTTAGCTGGCGCTTAGTCAAAATAGAGCCAGCTGTGACTGTGGCAAAGATACTAAGTAGTAGTATCAGAAAAATCTTGAACTTTGCCGACATAATTAAAACCGTATTTCAAAGATTTTAGTTAATCAATTGTGCATTTTATTACTTATTTGTCACCAAACCTCCTATTGTTTTGGGTATAAATTTTCTTTGTTAGGGGTTAGGGGTCAGGGGTCAGAATAAAGGGGTCAGAATAAAGGGGTCAGAATACAGGGGTTGATGCAGTGGAATAATCAAAAACTTGCTTGTTCCGAAATTGACGAGGTTTAAATCCTTAATCCCGATTCTCTTGTTTTCACGTCACCAGAAATACATTATTTATAGACTTGGCGAGTGTAAGATAGTTCCTCTTAGCAATTTTAGATTTTTGACTATGGTTTTGGGGAAGTCTTTGTGATTTTTTTATAAAAACTTCATATAAAACAGGTTAATATTATGCTTCTGCAAATCCTAAAAAGGCAAAAAGAGAGATGGAGGTACTAAGGGAATTATGCCTAATGTCCAATCCCTAATACCAAATTCAAGCTACAATTCTATCTGGCATTCATCTGCTGTTCATTCCCACAATTATCGATTTAACTAAACCACCCCCATGAGCATTTACGAAGTATTCATGCCCGCACTTAGTTCCACCATGACTGAAGGTAAAATTGTTTCCTGGGAGAAGTCGCCTGGGGATAAAGTGGAGAAAGGCGAAACAGTGGTGGTTGTTGAGTCGGATAAGGCAGATATGGATGTGGAGTCCTTTTATGAAGGATATCTAGCACATATTTTAGTTCCAGCTGGCAATTCTGCACCTGTTGGAAATGCGATCGCGTTTATTGCGGAAACTGAAGCGGAAATTGCAGATGCGATCGCCAAAGCTAGTTCAGCATCAACACCAGCATCTGCAACTGTGGCAGCAACCGTAAGTAGTGGTGGAAGTGCAACCGCATTTGTAGAACCTGTTACTGCCGCTCAAAATGGCTCAAACCATCGCGAAGGTAGAGTTGTCGCTTCCCCTCGTGCGAAGAAATTGGCAAAGGAATTCAAAGTCGATTTAAATGCGATCGCGGGAAGTGGTCCTTTTGGTCGTATTGTTGCTGAAGATGTGGAAGCTGCTGCTGGTAAGGTTTCTGCTCCCCCCACTGTCACCCCAATTACTGCACCAATTACTGCACCAGTTGCTGTACCAGTTGCCACAACTGCACCTAAACCTGCACCAGTTGCGGTGGTTCCCGGACAAACAACCCCATTTACGACGTTGCAAAACGCTGTTATTCGGGGAATGGTTGCTAGTTTGGGAGTACCTGAGTTCCGTGTGGGTTATACCATCACCACCGATGCACTCGACAAACTATACAAGCAAATTAAGTCAAAAGGTGTAACCATGACCGCATTATTAGCGAAAGCGGTTGCGGTAACGTTACAAAAACATCCTTTATTAAATGCTAGTTATTCAGACCAAGGTATTGTTTATCATTCCGGTATCAATATTGCTGTAGCTGTGGCAATGGATGATGGTGGATTGATTACCCCAGTGTTGCAAAATGCCGACCAAATCGATATTTACTCGCTTTCCCGCAACTGGAAATCTTTGGTGGAACGGGCAAGAGCAAAACAATTGCAACCGGAAGAATATAGTACGGGTACTTTCACCGTTTCCAATTTGGGAATGTTTGGTGTAGATACATTTGATGCAATTTTACCACCGGGACAAGGTTCGATTTTGGCGATTGGAGCATCGCGATCGCAAGTTGTTGCGACTGCCGATGGCATGTTTGGTGTGAAGCAGCAAATGCAAGTAAATATTACCTGTGACCACCGCATTATTTACGGTTCCCATGCTGCGGCATTTTTGCAAGATTTGGCAAAATTAATTGAAACAAATGCACAATCATTAACAATGTAAGTAGGGGCGGGGTAATCCCGCCCTTACTAATGAGATGTATGATTGATAAGTCTATGGTTTGTTGATTTATTGTCATGTAATCTATGTAATTTAAACTAAAAAATATTAAATAATTTTTTTAGACTTGGATTGTGATGGTTCAAGTCTTTTTATTTAACAATATTTGTTGATGTTAATGCTAGATTAATAAGTATAATTTTCCCTTCAATACATCAATAAACTATTATGCTAATTAAACTCAAACAACTACAGATACCACCTGGTCATCAATTACTAATCAAAGATATATCCTGGTCGGGATACAAAAATATTGTGGCAGACTTGGGTGAAAATCGTAGTTCTAGGGTATCTTACAGTCAAGGAATGTTAGAAATAATGGCTCCATTACCAGAACATGAAGTGGGAAAAAAAATTATTGGTAATTTAGTAGAAATTTTACTTGAAGAACTGGATATTGAATTTTGGAGTTTAGGTTCTACAACTTTCGATCGCGAAAAGATGGATGCTGGTGTAGAACCAGATGATTGTTTTTATATCGAGAATGAAGCTAAAGTTAGAGGTTTAAATCGGATTAATTTAGAAACCGATCCACCTCCAGATTTAGCAATTGAAATCGATATTACTTCACGGACAAAATTTAATAATTATGAAGCGCTAAATGTGCCAGAATTATGGCGATGGAATGGGACGATATTAGAAATAAATGTATTAGTGGATGGTAAATATATCCAGTCAGAAAATAGTCGTATTTTCCCTAATATTCCGATTGCAAAAATGATTCCTGAATATCTATCTATGAGTAAGACATCTGGGAGAAATGCGACAATGAAAGCATTTCGTGAATGGTTGAGAAAACTTCAGTCATAATCTCGATATACAGTCTTACCATCACCAGGTAATATTGTGAGCGATCGCGGACTAATTTTTTCTCCGATACTAACTTCAATATCTCCATCCCAAATCTCAATCGATAAGACTTTTTTGCCGCTTCCTTCATAGTCAAAATATTCGCATTTTTCCGCAGTTCGACGCATTGTTAAACCTGTACGGGTCATTCTCGCAGTACCAGAATCTTCTAATTTATATACTTCTCCAGCAAGGTTTAATTCTTGGGGGGGAATGTTGGAAATATCTAGTTGATTGGTGGGTTCGAGTAATGCGACTTCGACAATATCATCTTCTTCTACTGATAACCAAGCAATTTTTTCATCGTCTTGTAAGAGATATTCAAACCAAGAATATGCTCCAACTTTATATGTTAGTTTACCTTCAACTACCCAATCTATTCCTAAATGTTGAATAATGTCACCAATTTCTAAGTTGAAGATGCTACATTCTGATGGATTACGTTTTTTTGATGGTAATTGTTTGTTCTCTTGACCTTTTAATCTGGGTTGTTCTTGGGTAAAGACATATATAATTACACTAAAAATAATTAATCCGAAAATTGCGAATATTAAAGTCATCTTTACATTACCATTTCAAGAGTATATTTTCAAAGTGAGGGTTTTAGTCAGAGGATGTTTCCAAAGGTTATTTTATTGTCGAAATTATTATAATATTCTTGTAAATTAGTTTTGTAGATTGGATGCAGCGATCGCGTAGCGTGTCTGTTAGGAAACAACACAACATGGAGAGAATGTTGGGTTACGTTCCACTCCACCCAACCTACGTAATTACTACGTCAAAATGACAATTGGATTGCCCAATCCCCAATCCCCAATCCCCAATTAATAAGTTAAAGATTTAAATTGCATTTGATAACGAACAATTATGGGATGTGTCAGACGATTTATTTCGGTGTTACCAATTTCTATATCTTTAGGTAAATCAAATAAATGTTGTAGTAAAGAATCTGTAAGATACTTTGTCGGCACTGCCAATTTGAGTTTTTCTGTGTCTATATCTTGATGGGATGCTAACACAAACCCCCAAGGACCAAACGAAGGCACATCAACCACATACGGATGTACTTTAAAACCTGCACTTTCTACTGTTGCTGTGATACAACTAATTACTTTGGGTGCAAAAAAGGAACTCGATGCTTGGGTTACAAGTACACCATTTTCTGAAAGTCTACTAGCTAACCTGCGATAAAATCCTTCAGAATATAACTTTGCTAGTCTTTCTTGGTCGGGGTCGGGGAAATCTGCAATAATAACATCAAACGTATCGGCTAATTTTGGGGCACTAACGAATGCATCAGCGTTAATTACCTGTACACGAGGGTCTGTTAAGGAATTATTATTCACCTGTACTAGCTGAGGATACCGTGATGCAAGTTTTACAATGTCCGGGTCAAGTTCTATCAGTACAACTCGCTCAACTCCTTGCCATTTCAAGACTTCGCGAATTGCCATCCCATCACCAGCACCTAAAATTAGTACCTTTTTTGGCTGGGTTACTGCACTCATTGCTGGATGTACCAAAGCTTCGTGATAGCGATATTCGTCGAGGGTGGAAAATTGCAAATCACCATCAAGAAATAAGCGGACATCTTTGCCTTGACGTGTCAGAACGATACGTTGGTAAGTTGATTGTACCCGTTTAATAATTGGTGCGTTATATAAATTATTTTCCAGTTTATTGCCAAAGGGGATAGAGATAGGTGCAGATATCAACAACACCACACCCAAAATTAATCCCACATACCCCCAACGACGCATATTGGGAAAACTAAGTGCGATCGCAAATACCATGAATGCAGGTAAAGAACCCAGCACAAATGCTGTGGGAAACATGCTCAACCAAGGTAGTAGCAGCAAGGGAAAAGCTAAGGAACCGAATAACCCACCCAGATAATCCAGTGCTAAAACCCCTGCGATCGCTTCTCGCATTCCGTCTGATAATTCCAGCATTCTCGCTAGTAAAGGAACTTCTAAACCTGCTAAAGTGCCCAAAATTATCGTGACGACAAATAAACCTTGCCAAATCAAACCACCCTCAGCAACGAATAAAGCAAACAAAGCTAGGGGTAAAATTGCAGTCAGAGGTGCGATCGCAAGTTCAACGCAGATAAATGAGTGCAATAATTCTTTTTGTAATTTTCGACCTTGGGTGTTAACAGAAACAAATCTACTTAAGTAGGAACCTAACCCCATCGCTGCCAAAAAGCCACCCACGGCAATGCCATAAGCAAGTGCTTGGTTTCCCATTAAATAGCTGGCTAGGTTGCCTAGTAGCAATTCTACGGCTAGTCCAGTGCCTGAAGAGACTGCTGCCGCGAGGAGTAATAAATTTTTCTGCTTTTTTGTAAAATTAATACTTAGGTTAGTAGTGTTTCCACTATTGTTATTATTATTAAAATTTGAATCTTCGTAGCTACTACTAATCCCCTGTTCCATAATTTAATCCTAATAAAATAATTCCAATAAAAATCCAATTACTCATAATTCCCCAATCAATCCCTTTTAATACCACCCCGTAATTTGCCTCGATATCTCGGAATTACCCCCCTTATAACGGCTACGCTACACACACAAGTACTCGATAACCCCACCCCTACACCCTCCGGGTTCGCCACTTCGACGGGACGGAAACCGACACCGTCGAGTGGACTCACCTCTGGCGGGGAGGGGAGTAAAATCATCTTCCCTCCTCGCTAGCGGAGAGAAGTTTGTGGGGACGGTTCTTTTATTCAATCACTTCCCAGTTCCTGGACCACCACCTTGAAAGCCTTCGTAGGAAGAACGGGACGAATAAAAAACCCAAACACCGCTAGAATTAGTACTTCCTGAATAATTTGTCCCAGAACGGGAAGAATATTTACCTGTATTGGAATCCCGTAATACTAGCGACGAACTCGAACTAGCACCAGCAGCAATATTCGCGATCGCAAAAGCAACTGTTCCCGCAGCAAGAATTTTAACAATCATGTGTAATTTTCAACCTTTGTATTTCAAATCCAAAATCTTGTTAAGTCGTTGCGCCAATTTCCACAACCTCGACAGGGAATAGAGTTTTCACACCCTCTTGAACTATCAGCTTTGTCCGATCGATGGGTTGGTCGGGATGTACTTCTACGTGAAAACCGTAGGAAGCTGCTTGCGGAAAGATAAAATACTTATTTAAACTTGCCGTAGCTTTTTGAAATCTGCCATTTTCTTTTTGAATACTGACATTCACTGGTACAGACTCAGCAAAAATCTGTTCCCCATAAGCATCATTCACAAACAAACAAACCTCTAGCTGATTGGGAGTGGTTTCATCAGCTTCAATTTCGACTTTGACACGGACAAGTTTATTTTCCCCTCCAATGGTTGCACGTCCTGTGGGGTCGCTATCGTTGATTTTTTCATTGATAACCTTTTTACCACTCTTTTTTGCAGCTACCATCGTCATCAACCAGAGAAAAAACGAACCGATCGTACCAAACCAGAAATAACCAGCATCCATTACCCCACTTTTAACAGTGACTTGAAAAGGTACAGGTTTATCGAGTTCCGTTCCTTGGACAGTACCGTATTCGAGTAATGCGATCGCAACTGTCAGTTTTTCGTCTTTCTTGGCTTTGACATCCATACCACCGAGAGTATCAGCTTCGTCATAGGTTCCCGATTCTCCATCTTCATACCAGCTTCCTGTCTCCCTCCAACCTTCTTTAATCCCCGCAGCGATAATTTTACCGCTTTGGTCGAGAAGTTGGATTTCAAATGTCACCCATTCGTTTGCCCCGATTTGCGCTTCTGCATCGACACTCATAGCACCGAGAGAATTTGCGCTAACTTGTACTGGTTCTAATTTGACAATTTCATCGTCGGTAGCAGTAACCGTTTTGTATAACAAAGTGCGTTGAAAAAACGGTGAGGCAATTAATGTTAAAAAACTTAATATAAAAGCACCGAAGGCTACATGTGCCCACCAATCGATAAACTTTCCTGTTTTTTTTGTATTTAGAGTTTCTCCCATAGGTTTTATTTAAGATTATTTACAAAAACTACTGATAAATTAGCCACATCATAGCCGCTAAAATTAGGGATGCGCCATACAATCAACACAAATATATAAAATCTACCGAAATTTACGGAGTGATTTCGGAAAAGAAAAATAGATTCAGTAGAAATTCGGATTTGTATTAATTTTAGATAGCAAATAAATCCAATTTCTTCAGAAAATTTTCCAGAAACCTTAATTAAGGAACCGGAAAAACACTAGTTGCTGATGTATCTCTAGATGCAAATTGATTAAGTGTCGCTATTGACGGAATGTATTGTCTGTAAAGTGATTAATGCAGAGGGTTTTCTGATGGGTAAAAAATATGATCGAGCAAATTTAGGAGTATTAATAATATTAGCAATCCTTGGGGTGTTGACTCTACCATTCTTAATTGATGTTAAGTTCACTGATATTAAAGTATTTGCTCAAACTCCATCAAGATTATCTGTATGTGATGCAGTAAATATCCAAAGTCAGATTAAACGGTTTAGTTATGGAGATTCTAAAGCATTTGATGCAGTTGTAAATTGTGGAGAAAAAGCAATTCCAAGACTAATTAGAGTCATAAAATATAGTAAAAACGAGCAAATTCGAGTAATTGCGATCACATCTCTCGGTAAAATCGGTGTCAAAGCTGTTTCGGCAATTCCTGTATTAACCAAATCCCTAACAGATGAAAGCGAAGATGTGCGGATAATTGCCGTTGATAGTCTGGAAAAAATTGGTATAGCATCAATTCCATCCCTGATAACAGCATTGCAAACTAATAATAATTGGATTGTTCGCTATAGTTCTGCGGATGCGTTGAGTAGAATTCTATTTCAGAATCAAAAATTAGCGAGTCGGGAAATAATTCCAACTTTTGTTAACGCACTGGAAGACGAAGATTGGTATGTACAAACCAAAGCTGCGGATGTGTTGGGGAAAATAGGAAAAAATGCAGTTCCATGCTTAATTAATGGACTCCAACATAAAAATGCCTATGTTCGAGAAAAATCTGCGGATGCTCTGAGAATAATTGGTGCAGATGCAAAAGCTGCAATCCCAGCTTTGAAAAAACGACTTCGAGATGAAAATAAAGAAGTTAGGTTAGTCGCTGGATATGCAATTGATGCAATTGAGAAAAGTAGTAATAGCTCAATAAATCCAACACAAAATTCTCAAAATATAGTAAACGAAAATACATCAATTCGTTATGAAGCAATTCGCGATCGCGTTGAATGTCGAGAATCAATCGTGATGAATGCTGGTTGTATAGTTCTCAATCAAAGTCAAATATTCTCAACTCACGGTTCAGGTAGTCAAAATTCAACAATTGCTGTTGGTGGGGCAACATCAAGGTATGTCAGAAATCCACCGACAATGTGTCGTATACCTGTACTTAAGTCAATCTTCAGTTGGAAATGTCCAAAATAAAATTATCTTTTCTTAGAGAAAAAGGCAAAAAATAAATCTGAAACAAAATCGGGAATATTATGTCTATTATTTGTAGTTGATTATGATTATTTAAGCTATTTTAAAAAATTAAACACATAATTTTCAGAAAGTAAATATTTTGTATGGGAGGTAAGTCATGCGTGGAAATCAATTTCACCATCAAGGAGCTATTTCTGTACTTTTAACAGTATTGAGTGGAATAACCTTACCTTTTATCGTTACAAATCTCGAAACCTTTGCTCAAACTCCATCAACTCAGATACAGTGTAGCGAAGTCGAGATAAAAAACTATATCCAAAAACTTAGCAATAGCGAACCGTCTATTTATAATGCACTGGTTGCTTGTAAAAACAAAGCAGTTCCAGAATTAATTAAAGCTTTAAAAAGTCCAAATCAGCAAATTCGGATTATGGCAATTACCGCACTTGGGGAAATTGGTTCACCCGATGCTATTTTACCATTGAGTGATTTGCTACAAAAACAAACACGTTGGGATATTCGAGTTTCTGTAATTTTCGCATTATCGAATTTTGGTAAACAAGGTGTTCCAAGACTAGTTACTGCTCTCAAAGATAAGGATTGGTATATTCGCTATCAAGCTGCAAATGCCTTAAATGAGATTGGTTTTGATGCAAAAGACGCTATTCCTGCTTTGAATAGTGCCGTCAAAGATGAAAATATAAACGTTCGTTCTGCTCGTAGCAGAACGAACATTTATACAAGAGCATTACCATTTGGTATCTCATTGACAGATCGATTAGGTGCCTATATACGTCGTGTCGAGTCTGCAATTGGTAATATTGGTGTTGGTAATGTTACAGGTACAACAATTCATGTGGAGTCTAAAATGAATCGGCTACCTTTGCCTTTGATGTGTCAAGTTCCAGCACTGAGTAATATTTTCAAATGGAAATGTCTTCAAAACTCAGTAAAACCTCAAATTATAGATAAAAATAATGTGCAAAAACTTAAATAGATATGGTAGAGAAAATACAAACTAAAAACTTACAAAATACTGACTTTCGAGGGAAAAACCTAACTGGTGAAGACTTTAGCAATGCTGATATTCGAGGTACAAACTTTTCCAATGCAGTGCTTATCCGAGCAAATTTTTCCAACGCAAAAGCAGGTTTACCTCTAATTTGGACAGTTGCTTTAATTCTTTTATCTCTAATTCTATCTTTATTTGCTGGTTTAATTGCTGGTTATGCTGGTGCTTTTATAGGAGATTTATTAAGCGGCAGAACTTACGGACATACAACATTTGGAATTATTTCTTTAATTTCCTTAATTAGCTTTTTAATTATAATTTTTTGGCAAGGTTTAGGAGGAACCCTAGCAATTTTAGCTGAACTAATCGCTGCTTTCCTAATTGCTATACTCGCTTTTTTACCGGAAACAGAAAATCAACTTATCGACTCATTAATTGTCGGTGCTGTATTTACAGTCATCGGTTTAGCTGGTTCCTTAGCTGGACTAGTAAATATGGCTTTAGCAATTGCGATCGCACGAATTATGACTTTGCCAAAAGTACGATTTATCATCATCTTCATGGCATTATTTGGGATTATATTAGGTGCATTATTAGGAGTGCGATCGCAAGTTTCAGCTTACTTTATTTCTGGAATAGTTGGTTTAGCTGCAATTACTTTGGGTGCTTATGTTGGTTGGCAGGCAATATCAGGTAATAAAAAGTATACGCTGATTCGGACTTTGGCTGTTGGGATTGTTTGCCAAGGTGGAACTAAATTTTATAATGCTGATTTAACTGATGCTAATTTTACCCAAGCAACCCTTAAAAGTGTCGATTTTCGCAATGCTATTTTAACCCGTAGTTGTTGGTTTGGGGTTCAACAATTAGACCAAGCTCGGATTGATAATACATATCTAAAAGATGCGAGAATCCGACAACTTATCATCACTAAAGATGGTCGAGATACAAACTTTGATTATTTAGATTTACGGGGTTTAAATCTCCAAAATGCAAACCTCCAAAATGCCAGCTTTGTTAGCAGTGATTTGAGTTTAGCGAATTTAGAACATTCCAACTTATCGAAAGCAAAATTAACGCGATCGCAATTATATCAAACCAATTTAAATCATGCTGATTTAACTGGAGCTTATATTCAAAATTGGGGTATTTCTACTGATACTCAACTCGAAGCAATCAAATGTGAATACATTTATATGCGATTACCTACTAAAGATGACCCTGACCCATGTCGCAAACCAGATAATAAAAATGAAGTATTTAAAGAAGGAGATTTCGCTGATTTTATTGCCCCAATTATTAAGACTCTAGACTTATATCAAACTCAAAATATAGACCCTAGACAAGTAGCAAGTAAATTCAAAACATTAGACTTATTTCACTACGAAGGAATCGACCCTACTGCTGCTGCGATCGCAATTACTCAATTAGCAGACAATTACCCGGAAGCTGCCTTAGAAGTCGTTTCTTTAGAAGGTCGAGGACATGAGAAAATTCGACTACAAGCGGTTGTTGCTGGAGGTGTAAATAGGTCAGAATTATATAACGAATATTTCAAAACTTATAGTCAAATCAAATCTTTACCTTATAATGATTTACAAGCTTTATTAATAGGCATTAAAGAAAAAGATGAACGCATTCGTAGTTTAGAAAATTTGCTAGGTAATGCCATTCATCAACCTAAGTTTTACGTAGAAACATATCAAACCCAAGGAGATTTTAATATGTCGCAACAAAATAAAGGTAACGTTAGTATTAGCAGAACTCAAGGCAATATTAGCGGTATTGCTGCTGCTGGTGAAAATCAAACAATGACAGGTGTTGCAATGGGTGCTGTTAGCGGTAATGTCACTAATACAATTAATCAATTACCTGACTCAGAAGAATCTCAAGAAGCAGGAATTAAAGAATTACTCAAACAACTACAAACCGCAATTGAAACAGATACAAATTTAAGTGATGAAGATAAAGAAGAAGCATTAAAACAATTACAAACAATTGCCGAAGCTGGACAAAAACCAGAAGATAGCGGAATGCAAAAGGTTGTTAAAAATTCTCTGAAGTTTTTAAAAGGTACAATTGCCGATTTACCATCAACAGTAGAACTGGTACAAACTTGTGGCAAATTATTACCTTTAGTAGCTCAATTTTTTAGCGTGGCATAAATATAAATAAATTAAATTATATTATATATCCCTGACTTCTATATATCCCTGACTTCTTAAAGAAGTCAGGGATATGAATAAAATCTAGCCCTTAACACATACAACTTGTTTCAATGTTGCTACCACTTCCACTAAATCAGCTTGATTTTCCATGACTTTTTCTATTGGCTTATATGCACCAGGAATTTCATCCAATACATCTTCATCTTTACGACATTCAACACCCTCTGTTTGCTTAATCAAATCATCAAGAGTATAGGTATTTTTTGCTTTAGTTCTTGATAGTAACCGTCCCGCTCCATGACTGCAAGAACAAAAACTATCAGCACAACCTTTACCCTTGACAATATAGGATTTTGCACCCATAGAACCGGGAATAATGCCGTAGTCTTCCTTCTCAGCACGAACCGCACCTTTACGAGTTACATACACTTCCTCACCAAAATGCACCTCTTTCTCAGCGTAATTATGGTGACAATTGACTTCCAATAATGGTTTTGTCACTTTTCCACCTGCAATGTGCTTTTCGACAATCCGCTTAAAGCGTGCCATCATCACATCGCGATTCATCTGTGCATAGTTCTGTGCCCACTGTAAATCATGCCAATAAGCAGCAAATTCGGGAGTATTAGCGACAAAGTAAGCTAAATCTGGGTCTGGTAACTTTATTTCTGCCATTTTCGCCAATTCTTTGGCAGTACTGATATGTCGCTGTGCCAGGATATTCCCAATACCTCGCGAACCCGAATGCAGCATTAACCACACTTGATTTTCAGTATCTACGCATACTTCAATAAAATGATTACCCCCACCAAGGGAACCCATCTGATGCAATGCTTTATTTTCTAAATCCTGAACTCCGGAATGTAAATCTTTAAATTCCTGCCATTTTTGCCAGTTAGTTACTGTTTTTTCAAGTTCTTTATTTTCACTGAATCCAGTAGGAATTGCAGCTTCAATTTCCAAGCGAATTTTCTTTAATTTACCTTCGAGTTTTTCGGCTGAAAATGGTGTTTTAATGGCAGCCATTCCGCAGCCAATATCCACACCCACAGCAGCAGGAATGACAGCTTCTTTAGTAGCAACTACTGAGCCAACTAACGCTCCTTTACCTAAATGAACATCAGGCATTAACGCAACATGTTTAAACACGAATGGTAATGAAGCAACGTTTTTTGCCATCTTAGTTTCATCATCTTTTAAAGGATGATTTGCCCAAGATAAAACAGGTGTTTGTGTAGAAATTTCTAATTTTTCGTAAGCCATAATTTAGATTTTGGATTTTAGTAGAGACGTTCCGGTGGAACGTCTTATTGTTTTATTATTAGGACGCATTAGTAACATAACCATATCACCCAAGGTTTTTGGTGCGTAACGCGATGTTCCTGAAAGGAACCGCGCAAAGCGCGATCGCACCTTACATATTCCTTGCATATTAATGTGAGTCAATTATTCTTGTATTATATTTGTAGTATGCGGGCAATGTCAACATCAAGGTATTTGCCAACTGAATCAAAGCAAATTCTCGCAATTTCCGTTACAATCTGTAAAGAAATGACTGTCATTTAAGTAGCAAAACGGAGTTAGAAAAGACTATGGGAATAGGTCAAGACACGATTTGGGAACGTTTTTTGTCACCTGTAGTACGTTTGTTGATTGATGAACAAGCATTACGTCGGTACAGTGAAAGCGTCGATTGGGAAAGGGAATGCGATCGCATTCGACGTGCAGATGTAGTTACTCCTATGTACTACAGTAGCCAAAATTTTCATGGGATAAAGGGTGGATATCTCACTTCTAGCGCTGCGGTTAGCTACGATCCGATTACGCAGTATGTGCTACCTCCGAATGAAGGTTGGATTAGACAAGCTGTGATTGATGCGGTGAAGGTAAAACCCCGTCGGATTCTGGATTTAGGTTGTGGTACGGGTTCGACTACGTTGATGCTGAAAAAGGCATTTCCTGAAGCTGAGGTGATTGGTTTAGATCTGTCACCATATATGTTGGTAAGGGCAGAACATAAAGCAATAGAAGCAGGTTTAGATGTAAACTGGCGACATGGGAATGCTGAGAAAACTGGATTTCCCGATGCATCGTTCGATTTAGTTACAGCTTCGTTGTTGTTTCACGAGACACCAACTGATGTAGCACAAAGTATTTTATGCGAATCTTACCGTTTATTAACTGTTGGTGGGCAAGTGTTGATTTTGGATGGCAATCAAAAGACACTTCGGCAGACGGAATGGTTAAATAATGTTTTTGAGAAGCCATATATTAATGAGTATGGTGCAGCTAGTACTGATGCCTGGATGGGATATGCTGGTTTTGGTGCGGTGCAAACTCAAGATGTGTGGTGGTTGAATCAAGTTACAAGTGGTGTGAAACCGATTTCTGGGGAGAATAACGTGCAGGTGCAAAATGTAAGGCAATATGTGCCTAATAAGTTAGATGATGGAAATTTGCGGGGTTTTCCTTCCCCTGCATTTGAAAATAATAGTTTGTAATTTGAGATTTTAGGGTAGGGTGTTACTAATCTAAATTATAGCCTCATGCGGAGGCGCAGAGAGTAATTAAGATTTCATCTGTTAATTTAGCAATACCATTTTATTTCTAGCGATTATTTACTGAGTAGTTATCATTGTTTTACGGTAATCTAAAATCTAAAATCTAAAATCTAAAATCGAATGAGTTTAAAAGCAGTTTTATTTGACTTTAATGGTGTCATTATTAATGACGAATCAATCCACAAACGATTACTTGAAGAAATTCTAATTAGTGAAAATGCTACGGGATTAAAACCGGGTGAGTTTGAAAAATCTTGTTTGGGACGTGGTGACAGGGTTTGCTTGCAAGAGTTGTTAAATAGTCGTGGTAGAGTTATTCGGGAAGAATATATTACACAATTAGTTTTAAAAAAAGCTCAACTCTACATCCAAGAACTTGAAAAATTAGAAAAATTACCTTTATTTGCTGGTTTGGATGACTTAATTTTTCAAATACGCTCTAAGGATTTAAAACTAGGTTTAGTTAGTGGTGCAGTTCGTCAAGGAATCGAATTTGTATTAGAACGTGCAAAATTAAAAGATTATTTTCCGGTGATTATTGCTGGGGATGATATTACTACGAGTAAACCCGAACCCGATGGTTATCGCTTTGCCGTTCAATTACTCAATCAACTACATCCCGATTTAAATTTACTACCAAAGCAATGTTTAGCGATCGAAGATACTCCCGCAGGTATTCAAGCTGCTAAACGTGCGGGAATGCAGGTTTTAGGTGTAGCAAATACCTATCCATTTCATATGTTACAGCGTCAAGCAAATTGGACTGTAGATTATCTTTCCGATTTAGAATTGGAACGAGTTATGGACATATTTGCAGCATAATTTTTCAAATATAAATAATAGAAACACTGCGAAAATACTACTTTAATCACTACAAGATATCCTCTTAATTATATGCAATCAATATATTAAGTAGGTGGACGCTAAAAAACACAACTAGATTAAGAAATGTAAATTGCTTAAAAGCTTAATTTCAAAAGCATTACGGGTGTTTTACAGAAGTTTACATAGTTCAGTTTAATTGTGCCTACTAGTCTAGAGACTTAGCAATGCTACGCGAATGTGCCGAAGAGAAGTTTGTGGGGACGGGTTCGCAGTCCCCTGCGGTAGACACGAAGTGGCTTCTGAAAGTGGGAAACCCTTCTTCAGGGCTGTCTCACCACAAACTTCTCCCCGTGGCAAAGTTTCGCGGCAACTTCGCTGTCTCTACAGGATTGTGGATGTATACATAACCGTCAAAATAAAATTGACAGACTACTACCTACTTATTGTTATTTGTTTGATTAATTGTCCTGCCTTTGCCCGACACACAATTGATTCCATCAATCACCTGGGTTATCAATATTTATTAACTATTGACATTTACAGTGTTCTTCGATACCTTTTCCTGCAAATTATCTCAATAATAGTTCTTAGGTATATAAATCTGCACCCATATTTTGAACAAAACTATAGGTATTGATGTTCAAAGTCAATAGTAATAAAAATTAATCTCAATTAAAGAAGCCAAATTTGATATAGTATGTATATTCTCGGATTGTCAACAATAGTCAAAATTGATTTTTGTCTCTATGAAAACTCTCTCTCAGTTCAGTTCTTAAATAAGTATAAGTTAATTTATTTAACGGAATCATCAATATAAATACTGATTATGACTAGAACGCAATGAGACACTAACCAAAATAAATAATTTTTCAATGAAAAAGTTAAGGTTACATTATATACTTGTTTTTGCTAGTGATTACCAATAAAGTAAAAATATTGCTAGTAATTCTTAACAAGTTTGGAGGAGAATAAATTGAAAAGATTACCATTGGCAATCAATTTGTGTGCTGGTGCTTTAGCGGTTGTTGCTTTAGGAGGGGGGTTAGCTGTCAATGCTCAACAGTCGAAGACTCTGACTATTTACTCTGGGAGAGAAGAGAAACTGATTGGTCCATTGATTGAGAAAGCGAAGAAAGACTTGAAGTTGAATATTCAAGTTCGTTATGGTGATACAGCCGAATTAGCGATCGCGCTTTTGGAAGAAGGTAATAATAGCCGTGCAGATATGTTTTTTGCTCAAGATGCAGGTGCTTTAGGAACTTTGCAACAGCGAGGACGGACTCTACCAATTCCGGGGACACTACTTAATAAGGTAGATTCTCGCTACCGTTCTCCATCAGGGAATTGGATGGGGATTTCCGGTAGAGCAAGGGTGGTTAATTACAACACCAAATTAGTGAAAAAGAGTGACTTACCCAAATCGATTTGGGATTTAACTCAACCAAAATGGCGGGGAAAAGTCGGTTGGGCACCAACTAACGGTTCTTTCCAATCATTCGTCACTGCAATGCGAAAATTGGAAGGGGACCCAAAGACTGTGCAATGGTTGCGAGCAATGAAAAAGAATGGGGTCAAAGACTACGGCAAAAATACCGCCATTCTGGAAGCGGTTGGTCGAGGTGAGATTCATCTGGGATTAGCAAATAACTATTATTTAGGTCGTTTCAAAAAAGCTAATCCAAATTTCCCAGTAGCAGCCCATTATACGAATAGGGATGCGGGTTCGATGGTGAATATTGCTGGTGTGTCGGTTTTGAAAACTACAGACCAACGCAAAGATGTAGAAAACTTGATTAACTATCTACTTAGAACTGACTCACAAAATTATTTTGCCGAACAAACTACTGAATATCCCTTAGTCACAGGGACAAAACCAGCATCTGGGCAGATTCCCTTGAATAAACTCACTCCTCCTCGCTTAGATTTGAGTCAATTATCAGATTTACCAGGTACTTTGAGAGTTTTACAGCAAGCAGGAGTATTGTAAGCGATGAAAGCGGCTCGTCCCCCACTTTTTCTGACTATAACAGCAGGGGTGGTGGCAGCAGCCATCACTCTGCCTTTTCTGTATTTGGTAATTCGTGCTGCAAGTATTGGTGGGGATGGGTTATGGGATTTAATTTCCAATTCCCGCTATCTGACAATTATGTTGAATAGTGCGGGGATGGCAACAATTGTGACTTTATTGTCAGCATTAATTGCCGTACCCTTAGCATTTTTCACGGTGCGGACAAATTTACCAGGCAGACGCTTTTGGTTGGTGGCAACAACCTTACCCTTAGCGGTTCCCAGTTATGTGGGTAGTTTTGCGCTGATTGCCACCTTTGCTCCACGGGGTAGTTTGTTACAGTTATTACTGGAACCCTTGGGAGTAGAGGAATTACCC
The DNA here is from genome assembly GCA_012034595.1 of Calothrix sp. CSU_2_0. Taxonomy (GTDB): domain Bacteria; phylum Cyanobacteriota; class Cyanobacteriia; order Cyanobacteriales; family Nostocaceae; genus Brunnivagina. The sequence continues at coordinate 46,372 of JAAUPE010000003.1, forward strand.
TCCATTTATGGCTGGACTGGGGTGATTTTGTCAATGACCTTGTTTACCTATCCCTACATGCTGCTGAGTGTGCGTGCGGGTTTGCAAGGGATAGACCCCTCCCTGGAAGAAGCCGGACGTAGTTTGGGTTACAGTAGTCGAGAAACGTTTTGGTATGTGGTTTTACCCCAATTGAAACCATCTTTGGTGGCTGGGGGGTTGTTGGTAGCATTATATAGTTTGCGTGATTTTGGCACACCTTCCCTGATGCAATTTGATGCTTTTACCAGGGCGATTTTTATTCAGTATAAAACCAGTTTTGACCGCAACAGTGCGGCAGCACTTTCTTTAATGTTAGTTGCCTTGGTGATGGCGATTTTGTGGGTTGAATATCGAGTCCGCAGTCGTGCAGCCTATTATACCCGTGGTTCGGCATCGTTGCGTCCTGTCAAAATTATCAAATTGGGAATTTGGAAGTGGGTAGCTTTTGGTTTTTGCTTGATAATTACCTTGTTGGGGGTAGCTTTACCTGTGGGTGTGAGTATATTTTGGTTGGTACGGGGAATTTTGAATAGTGAATATACTATTCCTAACTTGTTTCCAGCAATTTTCAATTCTGTTTCCGCAGCCGGATTAGCGGCTTTGGCAACTACTGTTTTTGCCTTACCGATCGCAATTTTATCGGTGCGTTTTCCCAGTAAAATTACGGCGATGATTGAGCGTTGTTCTTACATTGCCTTTGGTTTACCGGGGATTGTGGTTGCTTTAGCGGTGGTATTTTTTGGTGCAAATTACTTGCCATTTTTATATCAAACTTTACCGATGTTGGTATTTGCTTATTTAGTGTTATTTGTACCGCAATCGGTGGGAAGTATTCGCAGTTCTTTATTACAAGTTAGTCCCAGATTGGAAGAATCTGCTCGCAGTTTGGGAAGAAATCCTTGGCAAACTTTAAGGGAAGTTACTATTCCTTTAGTTAGTCCGGGTTTAGTTAGTGGTGCAGTGTTAGTATTTTTGACTGCGATTAAGGAATTACCTGCAACAATTCTCCTGGCTCCAATTGGTTTTAATACCCTAGCTGTGGAAATTTGGAAAGCTACAGAAAATGTGGATTTTGATGATGCTGCATCTGCTTCTTTAGCGATGTTGTTTGTATCAATGATTTCGACATTTTTAGTATTATCCCAGGAGAAAAAAGCTCAAAACTAAGAGGATTTTGGATTTTGCAAAAACTTTATGGGGACGGTTTCAAGACGGATTTTGAATTTTGGATAATCACAAGTTGATATTGGAATGTTGGCAAAAATCTATTTTCAAGATTCACTTTTTACGCTGGGGATAAATTTCTAGCTAGCAAATTTGACCAACCTATTTGATAATATAGTTAATGCGATGAAACAATCAGTAATACTGCGCTTAGAAAACGTCACTAAACATTTTTCAGAGAACGAAAAACCTGCTGTTAACAATGTATCTTTGAGTTTGCAAGAGGGGGATATATTAGGGTTTCTTGGTCCCTCTGGTTGCGGTAAAACTACATTATTACGATTAATTGGTGGTTTAGAGCGTCCCCAAACTGGGACAATCGAAATCGGTGAAAAAATGGTTTGCGATCGCACAAATTGGGTTCCCCCAGAAAATCGGGATATTGGCATTGTTTTTCAAGATTATGCTTTATTTCCCCATTTAACAGTGACGCAAAATGTCGGGTTTGGTCTCAAAAATTTTAGCAAACAACAAGTCGAACAGCGTGTATCCGAAACTCTCAACCTCGTCCAACTTTCAGGTTTAGAAAAACGTTATCCCTACGAACTTTCTGGGGGACAACAACAAAGAGTCGCTTTAGCAAGAGCTTTAGCACCTCAACCAAAATTAATGCTTCTCGATGAACCCCTATCGAACTTAGATGTACAAGTTAGGTTACAATTGCGGGAAGAAATGCGAGATATTATCAAAGCTGCGGGAACTTCGGCTGTTTTTGTTACCCATGACCAAGAGGAAGCCTTAGCAATGTGTGATATTGTTGGGGTAATGCGACAAGGGCACTTAGAACAAATCGGTACACCAGAAGAAATTTATACAGACCCGGAATCTAGGTTTGTGGCTGAATTTGTCACCCAAGCAAATTTTCTTCCTGCACGTCGTCAAGGTAATATCTGGTCAACAGAAATTGGTAGTTTTCCGGTGAAACAGAGCAATTCCCACACAACCGGGGAAATCATGATTCGTCAAGAAGATTGTATTTTAAAACCTTGCACAGATAGTCCTCTTATCATCCGCAGTCGGCGATTTTTGGGACGAGAATACCGCTATTGTTTACATACTGCTTCTGGTCAAGAAATTCATATTCGCACTGGGATTGATACAGCTATACCCGAAGGTACAACCGTGGAAGTGTCTATTGCTGATGATGTAGTGCGAATATTTAGCGATTAATTTTTCCCAAATGAACCCAAGAAATGTTTAAATAGACATCAAGCAAATTTAGTTATGTGTCTTGGTTATGTGTCACCTAAAAACATTGTCGAGACGTAGCAATGCTAGGTCTCTACATCTTTTTGAGCCATTGTATAGTCAGTTTTGCTTCAGCGCGATGCCCTTGGCGACCATCTCCGTTCCGCTTTGCGGTTCCCGCAGGGTTGGTATCGCATAACCTCTGGGAAGGAAAAATATGATAATTTTATTGAGAATAATTACTTAAAATTAGAGCAAAAAGAGATGAAGCGTCGTCAGTTTGTATATTTAGCGGGACTTGCAACAGTGAGTGGAGGATTAGCGATCGCATGTGATAGTCAAACTCCAACTACAACAGGTGAGTCATCACCACAAACCACACCAGTTGCGAATACTACTAATGCGACTTTAGAAAAGCAATTAGTCATTTATTCTGGTCGGAATGAAAAGCTGATAGGTAAACTTATTCAGCAATTTGAACAAGAAACCGGAGCAAAACTTCAAGTTCGTTATGGAGATACTTCTGAATTAGCTGCGGCAATTTTGGAAGAAGGAGAAAATAGTAAAGTTGATGTCTTTTTTGCCCAAGATGGAGGAGCTTTAGGAGCAATTCAGTCAGCAGGGAAAACTGTTGCATTACCAGCATCAATTTTAAATTTAGTTGATAGTAACTACCGCTCACCAGAAGGGAAATGGATTGGAATTACAGGGAGAGTAAGGACTGTAGATTATAATACAAAATTAGTCAAAGCTGGGGAATTACCAGCATCAATTTTCGGTTTTACTGAAGCGAAATGGAAAGGTAAAATTGGCTGGGCACCTACCAATGGTTCATTTCAATCTTTTGTCACGGCTTTGCGGGTTTCCGAAGGAGAAGAAAAGGCTAAGAAGTGGTTAGAATCTGTGAAAGCGAACAATCCTAAAGTTTATGCTAATAATACATCGATAGTCGAAGCGCTTTCCCGTGGTGAAATTAGCGTTGGGTTTGTGAATCACTATTATTTAGAAAAAATCAAAAAAGCCAACCCTCAAACACCAGTAGAACATCATTTTACTAATGATGTTGGTTCCTTAGTAAATGTCGCAGGTGTGGCTATTCTCAAATCAGCAAAAAATCCTAATATTGCCCAAAAATTTGTCGAATTTATGTTGAGTAAACAGTCACAAGACTACTTTGCCAATGAAACTTTTGAATACCCATTAGTATCAGGAATTGCTCCAAAAGGTAGCTTAAAGTCTCTCAAAGAAGTGAAGCAACAAAACCAAAATGTTGACTTGAGCAATCTCAAAGATTTAGATGCGACATTGAAACTGATGCAGCAAACACAAATTCTTTAATTGCTTGACACGAAAATCAGATGATCGCTGAGAAGTTAATTACCCATAATAACTTTAAAACCCCACCTGTGGCATCCTCCCCATGAATCAGGGGAGGGGTTCTTTGATTATGGTTGTTTTACCAATAATTAAAAGTCATCAACATTTCCCGCACTTTCGTTGCCGAATCCTGCTTAAGTGCTTCCGATGCGATCGCTTCTGCTTCGATTAAGCTTAATCTAGTAATCGATTTCTTAAATCTGGGTATCGCTTGGGGATTTAAACTCACATCATCGATGCCAAAACCCAATAATATTGGTGTTGCAATCGGATCGGAACCAAGTTCACCACACAAACCAACCTTGATTCCCGCTTTTTGCCCCGATTGAACCGTTTGTAGTACCATCCGCAATACCGCAGGATGAAGCGCATCAGCTAAACTGGCAACTTGGGGATTAGTGCGATCGCAAGCCATGACATACTGACTGAGGTCGTTTGTACCGATACTGAAAAAATCAACTTCGGCTGCGAGTTGGTCGGCAATGGCGACTGCTGAAGGGACTTCCACCATAATACCAACTTTAATGTTTTCATCAAAGAAAATTCCACCTTGTCGAAGTTCCTCTTTCACTTCTGCTAAAATCGCTTTTGCTGTTTGTAGTTCTCCAATGGTAGAAATCATTGGGAACATGATTTTAACCGTTCTGCTGGCACTAGCGCGTAAAATCGCTCGCAATTGGATTTTAAATAATTCCACCCGATCCAAACAAAATCGAATCCCTCGCCATCCTAAAAATGGGTTATTTTCCTGTGGTAAATTTAAATACGGCGCGGGTTTGTCACCACCAACATCAAGAGTGCGAATAATTACCGGACGTGATTCTAATACTTGCGTAATTCCTTGGTATACAGCCAGTTGTTCCTCCTCGCTCGGTGCTGTGGTTCGATCCAAATACAAAAATTCGGTACGTAACAAACCCACACCCTCCGCACCCATACTGAGTGCTACTTGAGCATCAGCAACACCGCCAATATTCGCCAGCACCGTCATATATTTACCATCGGTGGTGATTGCGGCACGATGGGCATTTTCCCGCACTTTCTGCTGCGAGGTTTGCCAGGCTTCAGACTGAGCTTCGAGGGCTGTAATGATATCTGCATTGGGTTCGATCCACAGATAACCCTTGTCGCCATCAATACCAATTATTGTCCCGTCATCAATTCGCAAAATTTCTTCAGGAATACCCACAACTGCGGGTATTCCCAAGCTGCGAGCAATAATTGCGGTGTGCGATGTCGAACTTCCTGCGGTCGTACAAATGCCTAAAACCTTACTCGTATCGAGTTGTGCCGTATCGGAGGGTGTGAGGTCGATCGCAACTAAAATTGCTGGATGGGTCAAATTCAGATGTGCCGCCGCAGTCCCCAGTAACAAACGTAACACGCGCTGTCCCACATCCAAGACATCGGCAGCACGCGATCGCAAGTAGGAATCGTAGTGAGTGCGGTATTGGTTGGAGAGTTCTTCGACTACGGCTTGCCATGCCGATGCGGCATTGACATGTTCGATAAAAACGTAATGGCGTAAGGCTTCGAGAATTATCGGGTCGCTAAGAAATAATAAATGCGCGTCAAAAATTGCTGCTTCTGCATCCCCGATTTGGGTTGAGGTTTGGGAAAGTAAGGTGGCTATTTCTTGGGAAGCGGAATCGAGAGCATCTTGCAAACATTGCCACTCATGCTCTGTATCTTCTACGTAATATTGCGGTGATTTGAGGGTGGGAAGTTGATGTCTAACAATAGGAGCGACAGTGTAACGGAAACTGGGTGCGATCGCAACTCCAGAGGATGCGGGGATACCTTTGAGGGATGGGGCAGCGATGGATACGGGTATTTCTTCCGTCTCAATGTAAGGAACTTCTTCGGGAATATAAATTGGGGTATCACCTTCGCCGAAGTTGTCTTCGACTAAAGCTTGTAAAGCCGCCAATGCAGCATCAGCATCAATTCCAGAAGCCGAAATCGCTAATTCGTGACCGTGACGCACCCCTAACATAGCGACTTGATTGATACTATCAGCACGGACATATTCTGTTTTTTTAGTAATATTTCTAACTTTAATTTGAGCCTGGAAGCGAGAAGATGTGGCGACAAATTGGGCTGCTGGACGAGCATGTAAACCCATGCGATTACTAACAGCAAGATGGATTTCTTTGGTTTGTTGGGTTTCTGGGATGGGTATTTGTTCGTTGCTAGTTGGTGGAAGTAAATTAACCCCTAACTGGGAAGCCTTTGCCATCAAAGCACCGCGAGCCTCAGCCATCACCCGTTCGATATTACCACCAGCCGCAGCAGCAACAACAGCTGCGATCGCGCCTTCAACTAGTGGAGCTTCGCAAAGGTGAATTTTTTGGCGTTGTGCTTCCGTGAGAAATTCCAGAGCCATTTCCGCACTCAGTAAAGCGCTACCCATATCCATTAAAACAACCACACCAGAATCGCTGTAGACAGATTCAATCGCTTGATGAACCTGTATGACATCGGTTCCCAGTGGATTTTCAGCATCATCAACACCACCAGCAACCGCGAGGGGAACCTGACCATGAACCATCTGCGCTGCGAGTTCCCGCAAGCCTTCTGCCAGCTGCTTACTGTGAGAAACAATGACAATTCCAACCACTGTGATGTTGTTAACCCCGACGCAAAGTTACATTCAAAATAGAGTTAGTTGCTAATTCACTAATTCCTAACTCTTAACTCCTAATTCTTAACTTTTAACTTCTAACCATTCCTTATTTTTACAAACTTTCATACAAACACTTCAACATTAAGTAACATGAAGTTGCACCAGGGTCTTGATGTCCTATACTGCGATCGCCTAAATAACTAGCACGTCCTTTTTTAGCTTGCATGAGGGCTGTATCTTTCATTGCTTGTTCTGCTGCTGCTAAAGCTTGTCCCATTGCATCACGCATAACTTTTCGCTCATCCACAGCTTGCTCAAATGCCGTCACAGCCGGAAAAAGCACATCAAGCATAGTTTTATCGCCTAATTGAGTCTTTCCGCGTTCGATCACACCATTCAAACCCGCTCTGAGCATATCCAGCATATCCTGCTCGTCGAGTTCATCCTTATCAGCGACAGCAGAACTAGCCCTTAAGAAAAAAGTGCCATACAAAGGACCACTCGCACCACCAATACTAGCAATAAGTGTCATACTAACCGCTTTTAAAATGCTGCCAATATCCTTATTAGCAATAGTTGGTAATTGAATCAGCAACTTTTTAAAACCACGTTCCATATTGATACCGTGGTCAGCATCACCAATTGCAGCATCTAATTCGGTCAAATATTCCTTATTCTGCTCTATCTTAGTTGCAAATCGCTGCAACCACCGTAAAATTTGCTCTGTATTCATATTAAAATAATGGTTAATGGGCATTGGGCATGGGGAATTGGGAATTGGGCATTGGGCATTGGGCATTGGGCAATTTCCTAATTCCTAACTTCTAACTCCTAATTCCTAACTTCTAACTTGCTCCGGATACATCTAAGCTCCCCAACACCAACTTGGAGTTTTGACAGGTGCATCCCACAACTCAATCATCTCATCATCTAATTTAAGTAAAGTTATTGAGCAACCTTGCATCTCCAACGAAGTAATATAAGACCCAATTAGGTTGCGAACAATCTGTATACCCCTATTAGCACAAATATCTGCCAGCTTTCTGTAAATAATATAAAGCTCTGAAATGGGAGTTCCACCCATACCATTCACAAAAGCTAAAATGCGATCGCCTTTTTTCAAAGACTGATTCACCAATTCCAAATCAAACCATTTACCCTTGTCAGCATCCCACTCGCGCACTGTACGCTTGTATACCCCATCTTCGAGAATAGACAATGCCAACATCGATGCAATTTCATTGGCAGGCTTCAAATCCATCCGTTTTCTACCTGGTTCCCCGTGGATGCCAATACCAACTTCCATTTCATTTGCACCCAACTCAAACGTTGGTAACATCCGCATTGGCACAGTACAGGAACTCAAAGCGATTCCCATGCTACGTCCATTTAAATTCACCTTGCGGCACAAATCTGCAACTCGCTGCAAATCATAACCCCTTTCTGCTGCCGCACCGCAAATTTTTTCTGCCAAAATCGTCGTTCCTACACCCCTTCTACCTTGGGTGTACAAACTATCCTTAACCGCCACATCATCATCAATCAAAATATTTAGTACCCGGATACCCTCAGCATAGGCTAATTCCGTCGCCATCTCAAAATTCATCACATCGCCACTGTAATTTTTGACGATATAAAGAATACCCGCACCACCATCAACAGCCTTCGCGGCTGCTAACATTTGGTCAGGTGTTGGGGATGTAAAAACTTCTCCTGGGCAAGCTGCATCGAGCATACCCATACCCACAAATCCAGCGTGCATTGGTTCGTGTCCGCTACCACCACCGGAAATAATTGCTACCTTTCCCTGTCTTGGAGCATCCACACGACACAGGTAAGTCGGCTCAAAATTGATTTTGATTAAATCTGCATGGGCAGCTGCCATACCTTCGAGACTTTCACGTACAAAGTCTTCCGGATTGTTAATCAGCTTCTTCATGGTTCTGTCACTCCCGCTTCCAAGGGTCAAAATGCCCCCAGTGACAGATTACCATAGAAGATTTCTATGAATTTGTAGAGACGCTAATTTAAATATTAGTTACAAATTTATTGTCGAAAAACATGTAAGAAAATTATTGTGTAATTCAAAACTAGGTAAGTAACTGAATTCGTAATTGAAGTAATTGATAAAACTTTTCATTTATGAGAAATTTCTCATGCTTTTTTCATATAAGGTTCATAAAACTTGTATTAAATATAGTTTAAGAGCTGATTAAGTAGCACTTACAACTACTTAAACCGGAGTGACGGTGCGTCATTACCACCCATGCCTAAACACGGAAGTAATGAAGCGAATTAGGAAAAATGAAGATAATTTTAGACAAAGCAATTTTTACGTCTACCTATCACTCATTTAGGAGATTTTTGCCCTATATCCTTTCTTCAAATCGGAGTAAATGGAAAGTTCTGCTAGCTACAATTATATTACTGGTAGCTGCGATTACTTTATCTTTACCAAGCGATTTACCTGTTCCAGCACGACTCACAATATTTGCCTTTTTACTTGCGGGTGTTTTGTGGTCAACAACTTCTATCAATGCAGGTTATGTCGCTTTGAGTTCGGTGATACTGCTGCTGTTGTCAGGTGGTATTCCCCAGGAACAGTTTTTCGAGTCTTTGGGTTCGGATGTTGTTTGGTTAATGATTGGTGCTTTTGTGTTGGGAGGTGCGGTTAAAGAAACTGGTTTGGCTGTACGTTTGACCCAAATGGTTGCATCGAAAGCACGTAGCGTTAGCAGTCTTTTTTGGATGCTAACTTCAGTTCTGATTCCACTTTCATTTCTAATTCCTTCCACTTCCGGACGTGCTGCGGTGACTTATCCCATCTTTCGCAGCATCAGCAATGTAGTAGATGACAAGCAAACTCGTCGCGCATTGTGTTTGTTAATGCCGACTATTATCTTGGTATCAACGATTGCTTCCTTGACTGGTGCTGGTTCCCATTTAATTGCCAAAGATTTACTAGAAGAGATAACCAAACAACATATTTCCTTCGGACAGTGGGTACTTTACGGTTTACCTTTTGGTGCTGTAGCAAGTTATGCATCCTGTTGGGTAATTATGCGGTTGTTTTTGGATAAGAAACGCTTGCAACATCAGTTAAAAATTACCCAATTCACACCCGAACCCTTATCAAGTAATGAACGAAAAACCCTGTTTATAATTTTGTTAATGTTTGGCTTGTGGTTAACAGAAAGCTGGCATGGTTTAGAAACTGCTACTGTTATTGTCATCGGAGCTTTATTACTGACAGCACCGAACTTAGGGGTAATGAAATGGAAAGATGCTGTCAAAGCCATATCTTGGAATCTGATTCTTTTTGTCGCTGCAACTCATGTTTTAGGTCATTCCCTGGTCACTTCTGGTGCATCAAAGTGGATTCTCGAACATATTTTTGACTTCAGTGATATCAACAGTGGGGGTTCCCGTTTGATCATTCTCTTAGTTCTGACAATTATTTCTCTGACTTCCCATCTCTACATGACTTCCCATACCGCAAGAGCAGCAGCTTTGGTTCCACCTTTGCTATATCTAGCGATTAGCTTGGATGTGAACCCTGTTGCAGTCATGTTTTTAAGTACTCTGGGAATGGATTATTGTCTGACATTTCCGGTGAGTTCTAAAGCTCTGATGGTCTACCAAGATATGGATGAAGAGAGTTTTCGTCCCAAAGATTTACTCCGTTTGAGTGCGGTGATGATTCCGATTCACTTTGGTTTGATTGTGTTGTTCTATTACACCTGGTGGAATTGGGTCGGTTTGTCTTTTTAACCCAACAAGCACAAGTCAAAACAAAAAAGCGGTAAGAAAGCCGCAGGAAGATAATATGACACTTAACATTCTCATCGCTCCTTCTGGTTTTAAGGAAAGTCTTGACGCAGAACAAGTTGCTGATTGCATTGCTAACGGGATTCAAAAGGTTCTCAAGGATGTGAATATCCGTAAGGCACCTTTGGTTGATGGTGGTGAAGGTTTCACTAAAACTCTGGTGAATGTCACAGGTGGAACTTTGCATTACCTGGAAGTAACTGGTCCAGTCAGACAAAAAATTCAGTCTCACTTTGGATTCTTGGGTGGATGTTCAGTCAAAACTGCGGTGCTAGAAATGGCTGCTGCTGCGGGGTTGCGTCTTGTCCCTCCCGATTTACGAAACCCTTTAATCACGACTACCTATGGAGTGGGTGAATTAATCAAAGCTGCTTTAGATGCTGGTGCAGAGAGGATTTTAGTTGGTTGTGGGGATTCCGGTACTAACGATGGTGGTGCGGGAATGGCGCAGGCTTTGGGTGTAAAGTTATTGGATGAAATGGTGATTCGATTGGATTGGGTGGTAGTGAGTTAATCAAACTCAAACAGATTGATTTTTCCCAAAGAGACCCACGCTTAGATAATGTAGTGATTGATGTCGCTTGCAACTGGCATAATCTATTGTGTGGCGATCGCGGTGTTGCCAAGGTATTTGGTCCTCAAAAAGGAGCATCACCAGCAATCGTCGAACAAATGGCTTTAGGTTTAGAACATTACGCTGCCGTCATTCAAGGTGATTTGGGTATAGGTGTGCGGGAAATGCCTGGTAGCGGTGCATCGGGGGGATTGGGTACGGGTTTATATGCACTGATTGGTGCGACATTACACCCCCGTTACGATATTGTCATGCAATATTTGGAATTAGATAGTTTGATTCCTGAAGTCGATTTAGTAATTACCGCAGAGGGATGTATTGATTTTCAAACCCCACGGGGTAAAATTCCCGCAGAAGTAGCAAAAAGAGCCAAAATTTACGGTCTACCAGTGATTGCTTTAGTCGGAACAGTGGGAGAAGGTGCGGAAATTAATTTAGAACATGGGATAGACTACTTTACCAGTATTTTGAGCTATCCATGTGGTTTAAACGAAGCGATAAATCAAACCGCTACCCTACTTACAGATGCAGCCGAACAAATTGCCCGGTTATTATTAGTTGGAAAGGAAATTAGACGCTGTACTTTGACAGGTTGGTAAGTAGATTTTACAGCTAAATATTTAGTTAATAGCCGTTTTAGCTCCTCAAATAATACTCATAGCAAAGTATTTTGAGGGGCTTAAAATTTTGCATTTTGCATTTTGCAGAGAATATTCAAAAAATTTCATCAGGGAAAGCTCATGAATCGGATTTTAATCGTAGAAGACGAAGCACAAATCGCAGGGTTTATTGATAAAGGGTTAAAAAAGAAAGGCTTTCAGACAACGATTGCCAGCAATGGGGAAGAAGCTTTACAAATATTAGAAGACAATTTATTTGACCTATTACTGTTAGATATACAGCTACCAATAAAAGATGGATGGAGTGTCTTAGAGGAATTGCGATCGCAGAAAAATTTAATTCCAATTATTGTCATGACAGCTTGTTATGATGTCGAGGAAAAAATTAGCAAATTACCTCATCAAAATATAGATTATGTGAGTAAACCTTTTAGATTTGCAGAGCTACTGGTGAGGATTCAAAATCTTTTGGGATTATATTGCCACACATAAATCTATATATTTAGGTAACGCACCCTACTAATAAAAATAGAGGCATTATATTAATCGTCTACTACAAATTATCAAAGTAAATTACACCTAAATAATATATTTAAAACTTAAATGTAGTCCGCACAGTTCCAACAACAATACTACTATTACTATCATTATGTTCGGGATTAGTAATTACAAATACACCTGGAGTAATCGAGATATTGTCAGTCACCTGAAACTTATAAAAGCCTTCTATATGCAATGAAGTATCGCGATCGGCAACAAGACTACTACTCGTAACTTTTGGTGGCATTCCCACAATCAAACCTGCCAAATTGCCCTTACCACCTAAATCTGGCATCGCTAAACTCACAGCATAATTCCAAATATCTGCTTCATCATTACTAACTTTTGCATCTGCTTGGATATAACCAACCCAACCCGAAAGAATCAGATTTGGATTAATTTTTAAACTAGTTTCCAAACCGAAAGCATCAGTAGCAGTAGAAACATTACCAAATGGTCTACGAGCGATTAAACTACCCGTACTACCAGTTAAATTCACCCCACTTTCACCACCACCAGCATAATAGGAATGAAGGTAAGTTAAAGCAATTCCAAAACTGTCCGATGGCTGAAAAGTCACATTCCCCAACGCTGCATAATTTCCATCAAATAAACCATTTTTATCAGTAGGTAATGCAGCATCATTTGTGATGTAAGCGAAAGCTAAATTTGTACTTTGATTAACTTGGTAATTAATCCCTAATCCCGTTCCCTCTATAGACCGTAAAATGGGATTGTAGCGACCAAAACGGGAAATAGCACCACTACCACTACTATCCAAAGGATTCAGAGGTTCTGCAATATCGTTTAATTCCATCTCCCATGCAGCGACGGTAATTTTCAAGCGATCGCCAACCGGAAATTGATAGTACAATTCACCCAAACCCACATCATTACCACTATCTTCATCAAAACCCAAACGAGTCATTCGGGTTCCTGTGATACTATCATCTAATTCTGCAATATTCCCCGCTTCCAAACGCAAATTTAAAGTATCTTTTCCCGTAAAACTAGTGACAAAATTTAAACGAGTACGCTGACCTAGAGTTATATTTTCATCCAATTCTGAATTATTATTCGGGTTGTTATCATCATCAGCATTCTCACCAAATACCCCAGCAACTCCGAAAATCACTTCACCTTCGAGTTTCGTAGTCGTAGAAAATTGATTCGCTTCTAACTCCGCAGTTTTCGCTTCCAGTGAATCAACTCGACTGCGAAGAGTTGCTAATTCCGCTTTGAATTCTTCTTGCAAGCGCTGCAAAGTTGCTAAATCTTCTTTCTTCACCAAGTCAGCTGTCGCTGTGGCAATCAGCTCGTTAACCCGATCTAAACAAGCATTTAAACCTGCTGCAAATTCATATCGTGTCATCCCCCGATTTCCCCGATAGGTTCCATTCGGATACCCAGCCACGCAACCATAACGTTCCACCAAAGATTGTAATGCTTGAAAAGCCCAGTCTGTAGGTTGGACATCGGAAAGTTGGGAAACAGATGAAACTTGAGAAATAAATTCTGGGGAATAAGGCTGATGTTCCGTAGCGAAGCTGATATTTGCAGTGGAGAGAGTTTTGATACAAATACCTAGAGATATCAATACAGCCTGAGATAACACTGAAGATATAGATATAGCCTTTTTTGTCATATTTCAATCGCACCTGAAATTTATATACTGAGTAAGTATAAATTATACTTGGTGATTTTGAAATTTAATGAAACTCGGAACAAAAGTGTGGCAATTTTAATGTATTAATTTTAAAGTATTAATTTAGATGTCCTCCATCTCATAAGCAAAAATAGTTGATATATGTTTTCTCTTCCAATCCGTCTTTTGATAGTAACTATCTTAGTTCTACCCTTAGTATTTGGGTGTGCTAACCCGAAGAGTTTTGCAACTCCTCAAGATTCCAATTCTGCCAATGTTCAAACAGAGACACAACAAGGGCAAACCCAAGAAAAATCCCAGAGAAAAACTCAAGGTGTAAGTGGTACAGTAACCCGTGTTACAGGAAATCAAATGCCTACTATTGGAGAAAATCGTCAAAGAAGTAAACCTCAACCAGTAAAAACTAGCGTTTGGGTTTTTTCTGGACGCATTCCAGCTAAGGGTACTAGTTTATCTATTACTGAAGCAAAGCAAAATTTTAAATTGGTAACTCAAGTTAGAACTGATAAAAATGGTAAGTTCTTCGTGAAATTACCTACCGGAGAATATACTATTTTTGCCCAGTATGGGAATGATTTGTACTTAAATTCTTTCTTGGGTGATGGTAGTTTTAAAACTGTACAGGTTACTGAAGGGGAAGTCACAGAAACACGCTTAGTTAACAGTGAAAATGCCTCTTTTTAAGGAAACACCAAGAAATAAATTCTCCAAAATATTGTAGGGGTAGGGTTTCCCCACCCTTTAAGATGATATGTTAAGGGATAACCAAAAAATAAATTACCCAATTTTGTGGGATGGGCATCCTGCCCGTCTTTGATAATTTGCGGGCAAGATGCCCACACCACAAGAAATTTTTGGGTATTTTTTTAATTGGAAGTCCCTAACTGTCAGTTTCCGTCCCTGTAAAAGAAAAATAATATCTTCTATGAATCGCTGGTTGGTTCTAATCGATTTGTCCCATGAAGTTTGATAAAGCTATCAAATGCATACCAAGCTAATACATACCAAGGAATAATATCAAATTGTAAACCTTTAATTATTAGTTGACGAATCGCCAAACAACCTAATCCAAATGGAAATAAAACCCGTATATCTAGCTGCCCATCTGTAGCTTGTTTAACACGCTGATTTAAGTCAATGACTGGATTCGATACTGCGATCGCAGCATCAGTATGAACCTCGACAATATCACCAAAAATTATTCCTAAATCTTTTAGGGTTACCATGACATTTTTCCAACTATCTTCACCTTCATGGTTAATAGTTATACTACCTTGGTCAAGATTCATTCGTACTTGGTTGATATTGCCATGTTCTTGCAAAGCATTAACAAGTGGCTGGATTTGCTCTAATTTACGATGTCTTTGAGCTACTCGCAAGCGCAATCTTCCTGGTGTATCGCTGATAATTTTTGCGTAAGTTTGAGTAGTATTTGCAATTGTTCTCACTTTTGAATGCTTGGGTTTTGGCATTTTTGTTTGACTAACAAAACCATTTTTTAACACGGTTACACCTTCCTGATGATTTTGGATTTTGAATTAGATCGATTAGAAATTAGATGTATTGTGTAGGTTGGATGGAGTGAAACGCAACCTAATATTATAATTATCTCATCCGTGTTGGGCTGTGTCCGTTAGGAAATGCTACACCCAACCTACAAGACTTTATTAAGACGGATTTTAGATTACCTATTTTTTTAATTTAATTTTAAAATTAAATCTAAGTTTGTAGGACTTACACACGTACAAACGAATCATCTTGTGTATCAACGTAAATACGTTGTTTCAGGCTTTTATAAACCCACTTTGTTAATTGCAATCCCTTGGTGGGAAGCCGAAAAATCAAGGTCAAAGCGCTGAAAATAATACCCCTTATTTTGATTTTTCTGTCAAATCTTGCCACGGGGATGCATCCCTGTGGCAAAGTTTGATGTCAATGCGTAAGTCCTAGTTTGTATTCATTTCTTGATAGCAAAGTAAACCGAGTTTCTTTTTCTTCACATCAATAATCAAATAAAATATCCTCACCAGATATTTCTCAATTGTAATCATTCATAAGGGTGGGAAAACCCCACCCCTACATAATGTTCCTATCCTTGACTGTTTTCGGCTGTTTCTGAATGGCTTGCAGCTTCAAATGCAGGTAATTGCTTGGATTCGGCAATTTCGGCTCTAGCTTCTGCTACAATATCTTCCCAGGTTTCGCCAAGTTCAGCAAATGCACCTTTACTCTTCTCATAAAGGGCTATTCCACCTTTAATTAGAGATTTGGCTACGGGTTTACCAACACCAGCAACAACAGGAATAAGAACGGGTGCTAGCAATACTGCACCAATACCTGCGATAATTCCAGGTGCGCCTGCATCTTCGACGAAATCAGTAATTTTTGCCATGATTCTTTTCCTCCAGGAAATTTATAAATTGGGACAAAGCTGTCTAGCATAATCCTTTTAGGATAGCTAAGATATCTAGCTGATGGTAGAGTTTTGAAAGTTAAGAATTAGGAGTTGAGAGTTAAAAATTGAGAATGTAGAGACACGATATATTGTGTCTGAGGTAAGTTTTTAATAATTTAAATCCTTCTCACATCTTTTCCCGATCGCTCTTAAAACTTCTAACTCATCATTCATAACTCTTAACTTTTTTCTACTTCCGACTTCCTGTTAAAATTGGACGCAAGCCATTAATCCCTGCGACTACTGTCGAACCGTTGTTGACAACGGTAGCTGCGAGGGGGTTGAGTCCAAATAAGGTGGCTACTACCAAAGCTGCTAGGTTGGGAATGGCGATGATGCTGGTGTTTTGCCGAATCAATTGTTGAGCTTTGCGGGCAATTTCAATTGCTTCGAGCAAACCGTGTAAGTCGTTTTGCATCAATACTAAGTCTGCTGTTTCACGGGCAATGTCGGAACCGTTGGCAAAGGAGACGGAAACGTCCGCATAAGCTAATGCGGGTGAGTCGTTAATGCCATCACCAACGAATGCGACTGTTTTACCTGTTTCGTGCAGTTGTCGAACTACATCTGCTTTCTGTTCGGGGAAGGCTTCAGCGTGGGTATGGGCTGGGGAAATACCTAATTGGGTCGCGACAGCAGTTGCCGTGCGTTTGTTGTCTCCGGTGAGCATGTGAACTTCTACACCTTCGACTGTCATCAACGCTGTAATGACTTCCTTGCTTTCGGATCGCAGTACATCATTATACTCTATTATGCCTTGCAGTTGTCCGTCGCTGGCAACATATATTGCTGATGCGGGTTTGTCTAACAATTCATCTACGGCTGTCATGTCAATTTCTTGCTGACGTAGAAAACGTTCGCTACCGACATAGACTTTTTTACCGTCGATAATTGCTTCAACCCCCAAACCTAGTTGATAATCCCATTTTTCGCGAGTCAAAACACTGACTTGCTGCGATTCGGCATGACGGACGATCGCTTCGGCTACGGGATGTGTTAATCGTTGTTCGGCTGTTGCTGCGATCGCTAAAACTTGTGATTCGGAAATGTCGGAGTTAAAGCTTCTCACGTCGGTAACGGCAATTTCCCCTTTGGTGAGTGTACCTGTTTTATCAAATACAATCGTATCGACACTGGCGAGTTGCTCTAATGCCCTGCCACTACGGATGAGAACGCCGCGACGAGCTGCATAGGAAAGTGCTGCGATACTGTCGTCGGTACAGATACGCGGATTCCGGTGGCAAAGTCGAGGGTGAGGATACTTGCTGCACGGGCAGGGTTGCGTGTCAGGGCAAATACGGTTCCCCCAAGTAATAATGTTGGCACGACTGCTTTCTGGGCAAGTTTTGCAGCATAGTTTTCCATGCGGGTATCGTGAACTGGTGCTTCCTGCATGAGTTGAATGCTCTTGCCGACGCAGGTATCGTTACCGAGTCGTTCTGCGAGGATGTAAATTTGCCCTTCTCTGACTAAGGTGGAAGCGTAGACAGATTGCCCTTTGCGCTTCATCACGGGCATTGATTCACCTGTGAGTTTTTGCTCGTCAAATAGGGCTTTACCGCTAATAATTGTACCATCGACGGGAACCTGTTCACCGGGGTAAACAATGACGGTATCGCCTTTTTGGACTTCTTCGATCGCAATTTGAATTTTTTCCCCATCCCGTTCTACCCAAGCGAATTTACCCAAGGATGCGAGTAAATCAAGGGTTTGTTGTGCGGAAGAACGTGCTGTGCGATCGCGAATATTTTCGCCGATTTCAATCAACCCTAACATCAATGCTGGGGTGAGAAATTGTCCTTGGACTGTGGTGATTGCGATCGCCATTAAGTCGAGAAAATCAATATTCAGTTTGCGTTCTTCGCGAATTGCTAACCAAGCTCGTTGAGCAACTGGTAATGTTGCTAGAGCAATGGTTGTTGCAATTAGCATTGGGGGAATGGATAAACCAAATGGTCCTCCCAAGACTGCTAATGCTGATGCTGCTGCTGAAAATTTCCAACTTGGGTAAGCGCTTTCTTGTTCTTTTTCTGCTGGCTGTGGGGCAGTTCTAATTACTGCTACGTCTGTCGCAGCTTGCAAAATATGGGTAATATGTGGACGAATATTTGCCCGTGTGATTTTGTTAGTATCGTATGTAACTGCTAGCGATGCTGCTGCTGGTTTGATACAAATTTTTGTGATGTATTTATCTGATTCCAGGAGCATTTGCAAACGCTGTGCGTATTCGGCATCATCTCGCAGATGCTGAACTCGTAATCGTAGTCTTCCTGTTGTTTCGTGAACGACGCTGTAATAAACCTTGAGTTGATTTATTTTTTTCGCTGGACGAATTTGCTTATTCTCAATCTTGTTATCGACTAGGAAAACTTTTCCATTTGTTTCCGCTACACTCCCAGCTACATTTACTTGTGAGATGTTAGCGGAGGAGGGTCGAAAATCCATCTTGACTTGAACCATTGCTGTACTCTCATAAAATTTGCATGAACTGTTTTTGGTGCTGGTAATTGGTTAATAGCTTATAAATTGTTGAGTTTTTAATTCAAACGAAAGGAAAGATAATGAACCATTCACAACACTTAATTAGATACCAAAATAGATACCAAAATGTGAAATTCACGAGTTCTTGAGAAGTCGGGAATTTTATTTTTTTACGTTTTTCCAAAGCCAAGGTATTGAAGCTCAAAGCAGAAGCTTTGAGAGGTTTTTCAAGTTGACTTTAAAGATGTATAATTCTGCCATTTCTGATGCGATTCTCCTAATCCATTTAAAACCCAACTCTATGTCATGAGCGAAAATTTAGAGGTGAAAATTAAGGCTGCAATCGAAGATTGACACCCTTAAAAGAGTAGATAGAAATATTCACTATGGGAATTATATAATTCTGATTTTTCTATTTCTAACTCTCAACTCCTAACTCCTAACTCCTAACTCCTATTCGAGTGGAAAATTCGCTACCACATCGATGAGAAGGTTGATAAAAGGTGGTTTTAGATCGGAGACAATACTATTTACTTGTGTTTCCGTTACTACTTTTGTACTTACCAGTGTTTCCAGTAAATCCACTGGTAAAGATTGAGTTTGTGGCTCGATTGTTTGTGCTTGATTTTCTGGTGTATTTAATTGTGTATTTAGTTTTGCAAGATTAGTTTGGCTTGTTGCTTGAGTTGTTTCATTTGCCGATGGAATGACTTCATCAGCTAATTCCAATAAGCTAGACCAGTAAGATGCAGTTAACGAGCTTGGTTCATATGCGATCGCAACTGATGCAGCGTCACAATTAATTCGCACATTGGTAACCTGTGGTTCTGTTTTTAATAACCTTTCCAGTGTTCTTGCATAAGCTCTATCCTTAGCGATGCGAGGTACGTTAAACCGAATTCGTCCCGGAATTGAATGGACAACACTGTAATTAATTTTTGCTATTTTTTTTGCTGGCTCTGTGGTCAATCCACTAGCTTTAAATACAGCATTGTTGTGATGTTCATACCCAATTTCACGGTCGATTTTACGTTCCAGAGTAGAGGCTTTTTCCACTTTCGATCCCAAATTTGCAGATGGACTATTCTTTTTTTCTGTTTCACTCTTGCCTGATATCTTTCCCGATGTTGCTGAAGATACCGAAGAATGAGTTTTCTTTTCGCTTACCGATACTGATTTTTTCGCTTGTTTCGCTGCTTTCGACTTTTCAGTTTCCGTTGCTAAAGCTATTTGAGCATAAGCGATAATGCGCCGCGTAATATTGGCTGTCAGCATATAAACTGGTATTGATGCTAAACCACCAATTGCCAGTCTTGATGTAACTGCTAATCCTGCAAACAAGGGAATCAAATCTAGTCCTTGTTCTTTCCAAAATTCGGCGGATTTCCACGCTGCAAAAGGGTCTAATTTCTGTTTTTCAGAAGATTTCTCAAACTGTTTTTCAGAAGATTTCTCAAACTGTTTTTCAGAAGATTTCTCAAACTGTTTTTCAGAAGATTGTTCCGAAGCTTTTTGCTCTTTCACACCAAATTCTTTCAAGACTACCAATATTTGCGACAATGACAATAAATCACTATCAAAAGTAATTACCAAACTTTTTTTTAGTTCGTTCCAGGTAATTTGCTTAATTCCTTCTTGCTGCTGCAATATACAGCAAAACGCATCAATTGATTCTTTGATTGAGTTATGACTTAATTCCTTACTACTACCATCAGTAGCGCAGATTCTCACCCGCTCTGTTGTTGCATGAACTATTTCCAATCCAAGTTCTTGCAACTCCATTTTCAAAGCTTGCACAGTTTTTTGTGCTTCTTCTTCTTTCTTCACGCTTTGATGATTTTCATCGCTTTGCGCCCTAATATAGATTAATTCAGGAGATATTTCTACCTGTTTATTTAATCTTTCGCGACTACTAATGGTTTTTGTCATTTGCTTATTTACCCGATAACCCCTTCAATTCAAAAAGGTTAACAATATATTAAATTTACACTAACATCAGGCAATTGTCATTACTCTTTAGGATTATTATCCATTAAGTCTTGTTATTTTGTAGCCTCTGATACTCTTCTTCTGATACTAGCTCTTGAGTACTTTCAACCCGATCTAGAAAGACAATCCCATCGAGATGGTCGTGTTCGTGTTGAAAAATTCTGGCAACAAAATCAACAAGTTTCTGATGTTTTAATTTGCCTTTTCTATCTATATACTGAACCGTTACCCATTTGTATCGGGGTACTAACCCCCTAATACCAGGAATGCTTAAACATCCTTCCCAATCTTTGATAATTTTTGGTGAATGGTCAATGATTTTAGGATTAATCATTGCTGTTGGTTCCATGTCAGGAGCCTTCGGATATCGAGGGTTTGGACGAGAAGCCACGATAAACAAACGCTGTGATTCTGCAACCTGTGGGGCTGCAATTCCGACTCCATTTGCGTTTATGACTGTTGTGATTAAATCATCGATTAGCTTTTGAATCTGCTTATCTTCAATATTTTCAATTAAAGATGCCGATTGCCGTAAAATTGGATTACCTAACTTAATAATTGATAATGATTTACTAATTTTCTCGCTCATTTTACTGGTTAATCTTAGAAAATATCTTGAATGGGTTGATGTATCTTTAG
Source organism: Calothrix sp. CSU_2_0 (assembly GCA_012034595.1). Lineage (GTDB taxonomy): Bacteria > Cyanobacteriota > Cyanobacteriia > Cyanobacteriales > Nostocaceae > Brunnivagina. Next base: position 67,600 of record JAAUPE010000003.1, read on the forward strand.
TTATAGTTTTTCGTTACAAAATTTTATATTTTTTGGAGTTAGGGCAATGATAAACAAAAGTTGATGATTATAACGGTATTCATAGTATTTTATCTATACCCATCAAATTTAATTGATGAATTTAATTAGACATGGATGAAACGAATTTAATTTGTATGAAATAAGGCTGGTGGAAGTATTTTATTTGAGAGATTGTTAAGATTCTGACAGATGGGATTGGGAAAATTAGAATATTTTGTTGTTAGCGATAGTTTCCCAGAAAGTGTATGGCGCGATCGCAATTTATTTTATCAATTGTCATTTAATTTTCAAAGTCAATATAAATTTAGAGACGCGATGAACCGCGTCTCTGGCGATAATGTATTTGAAAATTAGGAATTAACAACTAAAGTTAAAAATTAACTGGGCTTTTGGACTGGGAAAGCAGCAGGGCTAACGGCAATTTGAACAACTTGACCGTTGCGCTGGACTTGTAATTGTAATGGGATTCCTATCTTACTACTTTCTACAAGTTTTTGCACATCTTCAATTTTATTAACAGGTTGGCTGCTGATACTCTGAATAATATCGCCAGCCTTGAGTCCAGCAGTAGCAGCAGGAGAACGGGAGACAACATCGATTAATAAAACCCCTTTGTCGGTAGCTAAATTAATGCCTAACCTAGTTTGGACGCGATCGCGAATTTCCGGTGTCAGCGTCACCATTTGAATACCCAAATAGGGATGATCGACACGACCTTTTGTGATAAGTTGTTGGGCGATACGTTGTGCTGTATTAATGGGTATGGCAAACCCTAAACCTTGGGCACCTTTAATAATTGCCGTATTCATGCCAATTACTTCACCACGGGCATTTAGCAACGGTCCACCCGAATTCCCAGGGTTAATTGCCGCATCAGTTTGGATATAATCAACACGCTTGTCGGTTGCGCCAATATCGCTGCTAGAACGCCCTGTAGCGCTAAGTATTCCCGATGTCACCGTATTATTTAACCCCAAGGGATTACCAATCGCGATGACCGCTTCTCCTGGCTGTAGTGTCTCAGAATTGCCTAATGCCACAGTCGGGAGATTACTGGTATCAATTTGGATAACAGCAACATCTGTTACTTGGTCTTCACCCATTACCTTACCTTTGATGGTGCGTCCGTCTTTGAGGGTGACGGTAACAGAGTCAGCACCATCGACAACGTGGGAATTTGTCAAGATTTGACCATTAGAATTAATAATAAACCCCGAACCGCTACCGCGCTCCACACGTTGACGGGGTTCCGGTGTGCGATCGCCAAAAAACCTGCGAATAAGTGGATCTTCAGAATCATCTGGGGATTGGGAAATAGTTCGTGATGAGTCGATGCGAACCACCGCAGGACCAACTTTCTGGACAACACCAACAACAAAATTGGGGTCACCTCCCGATGTAGAGATTATTGCCGGAGGGGCTGCTATTTGCGGGTTTATAGCTTGCGGTGGTGTTGTTGCCACTGGAACATTTGATTTGTTCGTATTTAGACTATTTGCCAGTTGTTGACAGCCACTTAAGGAAGCCAAAGTCGCACCACCAAGCAATATCAGCTTAAGTTTCTGGCTAATTCGTTTAAAAAAAGCATTTGTATAAATATATTTCAGTGTAGTATTACATTCTGCTGATTTCATATAACCTCTCGGTAAGTGCCAACTTGTTATTTACTTCTTCGTGGGAATTACTAGTGGTAGGATATTGCCTACATAGCAGACTCCTGTGAAAGATTACAACCCAAAAACAGGTTTTGGTCTAGATCGTAGTTTGCTTTTATGAAGCAATTGTTATTGATTAATTTTGGATCCCTATATGGGTAAAATCTTGCCAACTCCGCGAGCAGCAAGCTGCGATCGCGAATTGCCAATTGCAAATTACCCTGACTCCTTTTTTACTTTTATTTTGACAACTAGCAGCAAAGGTGGTAGGCATGGAAATCCCCATAGACAGGCTGTGGAGCCAAGTACTAGAGCGCTTGCAGCTAGAATTATCGCGTCCCACTTTTGAAACTTGGATTAAAACCGCAAGTGCTGAACGGTTGGAAGCTAACTGTCTAGTAATCCGTACACCCAACCCGTTTGCCCGGAATTGGTTGCAAAAGTACTACATTAGAACAATTGCCAATGTCGTTCAAGATATCGCAGGTCATCCTCTTGAAATTTACATTACTGTTGCCGGAGATGACGAAGATTCGGAGTTGGAAGAAAAACAAGCTGCTTGGGAATTAGAAGCTCCCACTACTATGACGGAATTTATTCCGAAGAATAGCCCCAAAGCTAGCCCAAAAACTAATGATTTAAATCCAAGGTATGTATTTTCCCGCTTTGTTGTTGGTGTCAATAGTCGCATGGCTCACGCTGCCTCACTCGCTGTTGCCGAATCTCCTGGACGGGAGTTCAATCCTTTGTTTTTGTGTGGGGGTGTAGGTTTGGGAAAGACACATTTAATGCAAGCGATTGGTAATTACCGTTTGGATATTAATCCCGACTCCAAAATTTTCTATGTTTCCACCGAAAAATTTATCAATGATTTCATCACGGCTATTAGTAAAGGTATGCAAAGTTTCCGGGAGCATTACCGTACAGCTGATGTACTTTTAGTTGACGATATTCAATTTATTGAAGGGAAAGAAGGTTTTCAGGAGGAATTTTTTCACACCTTTAATACTTTACACGAAGCCGGAAAACAGGTTGTAATTGCATCTGACCGTTTACCTAAGCAAATTCCCCAACTCCAAGAAAGATTGTGTTCGCGTTTTTCGATGGGATTAATTGCTGATATCCAAACACCAGATTTAGAAACACGGATGGCAATTTTACAGAAGAAAGCTGAGTATGAAAATATCCGTTTGCCCAGGGATGTAATTGAGTATATTGCATCAAACTATACTTCCAATATTCGTGAACTCGAAGGGGCATTGATTAGAGCTTTAGCCTATATTTCGATTTGGAGTTTGCCAATGACAGTGGAAAATATTACACCAGTTTTAGAGCTTCCTATCGATAAAATTGCTGCAACTCCGGAGGCAATTATGACAATTATTACTGATGCTTTCAAAGTCTCCTACGAAGAGTTAAGGAGTGCTTCCCGACGAAAGGAGATTAGTTGGGCAAGGCAAATTGGCATGTATTTAATGCGGCAATATACCAAATTGAGTTTACCTAGAATTGGCGAAGAATTTGGTGGCAAAGACCACACTACAGTTCTCTACAGTTGTGACAAAATTGCTCAACTCCGCGAAACTGACAAAGAGGTAGCAAAAACCTTACAACAATTGTGCGATCGCATTCAAATAAACTCTCCCAAGCGTAATTCATAATTCTCACCCCTGATTGTACAGACGACCCACCGGGTCGTCTCTATCTAACATAAATCTTACCTGTGGAAAATCAGATATTACTGTGGAAAACTCGCGGCAAAACTGTGGAAAACTTGATAAGAACCGTGGGATAATCAATCAATAAGTATATTTACTCTGTGGAAAATTTCCGAAGTTTTTCCACAGGTTTTCCACAATTTGCGATTTAATTGTAATTTAGTTAACTAACATTTACCGAACTTAATGATAGTTTTCCACAACTTCCACAATGGTTAGTAAAAAATGGGGCATAGAAAATAAAACAATCAAACAGTTGTATATTGAAGTGCCTAATACTTGATTACCAATGTAGTATGCCCCATACCCCATACCCATGCTCAATACCCAATACCCAAATATTGAATAACAAAGAATTATGAAAATAGTTTGTACCCAAAGCGACCTAAACACCAATCTTTCTTTTACAAGTCGTGCAGTTCCTTCACGTCCAACACATCCAGTACTAGCGAATGTTTTGCTAGTTGCCGATGCTGATAGCAATCAAGTTAGTCTAACAGCCTTCGATTTGAGTTTAGGTATTCGCACTAGTTTCAGTGCTGAGGTTTTGCAAAGTGGAATCATTGCTCTTCCAGCCAAATTGCTCAATGATATTACCTCACGTTTGCCAGAAGGGGAAATTACCCTAGAGGATGAATCTACCGCAGCGAACGAAACCGGAGAAGGTATAGTTGTCACTCTGACACCAACAAGCGGACAATATAAGGTGCGGGCAATGGGGGGTGAAGAGTTTCCCGAATTGCCTGTAGTAGAAGATAATCAGCCAATTAAGTTAACAGCAGCAACACTCATCGAAGGGTTGCGAGGTACATTATTTGCGACTAGCGGAGATGAAACCAAACAAGTGCTGACGGGAGTGCATTTAAAACTTTTGCCAGACACTTTAGAGTTTGCAGCTACAGATGGACATCGTTTAGCAGTTGTAGAAACAGATAGTCATAATATCGAAACAAGTACAGAAGAGCAATTAGAGGTGACAGTACCAGCGAGAGCATTACGGGAACTCGAACGGATGTTAGCACATAGCGCCGATACAGAAGAAGCGATCGCACTATATTTCGATCGGGGACAAGTTGTATTCGAGTGGAAAAACCAGCGTTTAACAAGTCGTACTCTCGACGGACAATATCCAGCTTATCGTCAGTTAATCCCTCGACAGTTTCAGCGTGAGTTGACGTTAGATCGAAAACAGTTTTTGAGTACGATGGAGAGAATTGCCGTTTTAGCTGACCAAAAAAATAATATTGTCAAAGTCAGTATTGATAGCGAAGCGCAAGAAATTACCTTATCAGTGGAAGCGCAAGATATTGGTAGTGCAGTGGAATCAATGCCAGCACAAATATCGGGAGAAAATATCGATATTGCTTTTAATGTCAAATATTTGATGGAAGGTTTAAAGGCATTACCAGCATCGGAGATTTTAATGCAATTAAATTCTAATTTAACTCCAGTAATTTTTACTCCGCTTGGTGGAGTGAAGATGACATATTTAGCAATGCCAGTGCAATTGAGAAATTAAGTTTTATTGGGGATTGGGGATTGGGGATTAGGCAATTCGCACTTTTCTAATTCCTAACCCCTAATTCCTAATTCCTAACTCCTAACTCCTAACTCCTAACTCCTAACCCCTAATTCCTAACTCCTAACTCCTAACTCCTAACTCCTGACTATTTGTATTGGTATCTCAATGAAAAATTCCGTACCTTGACCTTTTTGAGAATGACATTTAAAAATACCACCATGTTTCTCAACTACTATTTGGTAGCTAATCGATAAACCTAAACCAGTACCTTTTCCAACTGTTTTGGTGGTGAAAAATGGGTCAAAAATATTATTAATAATTTCTTCTGGTATTCCCAAACCATTATCAGAAATGCGAATGGAAACACTAGGCTTTAGATTAGGTAATTGACTAATACTGGTTTGAATTCTAATTTGACTAATATGAGTTTCCGAATCTTTTTCTCTACGTTCTTCTACAGCATCAATCGCATTACTCAGCACATTCATAAATACCTGATTTAATTGTCCTGCATAGCATTCAACTTCAGGTAAATTATTATATTCTTTAATTATTTGAATAGCTGGACTTTCAGGTTTTGCTTTTAAACGATGTTGCAAAATCACCAGCGTGCTATCAATTCCCTCATGGATATCGACAGGCTTAATTTCTGCTTGGTCAAGTCTGGAAAAATTACGCAAAGATAAAACTATCTGACGGATACGTTCAGTTCCTACCTTGATAGAAGAAAGCATGTTTGGTAAATCTTCAATAAGAAAGTCTAAATCAATTTCCTCAGCACGTTCGGTAATTTCTGGTGCAAGATTTAGACTATTTTGCTGATACAAATATAAGATACTTAGTAAATCTTCTGAATATTGGCTAATATGCTTAATATTACCATAGATAAAATTTACAGGATTATTGATTTCATGAGCTATTCCAGCCACTAATTGACCTAAACTTGACATTTTCTCAGTTTGAATTAACTGAGTTTGTGTTTGTTGTAACTCTCGTAATGCTTTTGATATTGTTTCGGCTTGATTTTGAGTTCTTGCAAGTAAATCAGCTTGTTCGATTGCTACTGATAATTGTGCCGAAATTTGAGTTGCAAACTGAATCTCTGAAGCTTGCCAATCACGAGGTTGGTTACATTGATGAATACATAATAAACCCCAAAGGACATCACCTTTAAGAATTGGAGCAACTAATGTAGATTGAATTGCAAATTGTGCAAGAACATCAATAAAGCATTGTTCTAAACCAGCTTCATAAATGTTAGAAATTACATTTACTCTTCCATATCTATATTTGGTTGCATATATTTCCCCAAAACAATGATCGTGAATTTTAATTGCTAGTGCTGAAGGTATTCCTGGTGTGACATCTTCAGCAATAAATTCGCCTTCATTATATTGTGATTCTGGATAAAAATAATATACACCAACGCGATCGGCTTTAAGTACCCGACGTACTTCTGCTGACATTGTAGTAAAAATAGTCTCAACGTTAAGCGATTCACGCATTTTAGTAACAACATCAAATAGAATTTGTTGTTGTTCATTAGCTTGTTGTAGCGATTCTGTACGCTGTATAACTTGAGTTTCTAATTTATTATTTGCAGCATGTACTTGTCGATATAAATTATGTTCATGAATTGCCGTTGCAAATTGACTTGCTAATTCCTGTGCTAGTTCTATTTCTTCGACTGTCCACTTGCGAATATGAGCTTGTTTTGACTCTTTCCATACCTGAAAAGATTGACGAGGATATAACTGTCTGACATCAACCTCAAATTGTCCAGCCCAAAGTTTCTCTATATCTTGAGTATCGCGAAAAATACTTATATATCCTAATAATTCTTGTCTATATGAAAGTGTTATAAATAAAATGCTACGAATTGATGTTGGTTGAAATGCAACTTGTAAATTACGCAATTTTGGGGTTTGATAAATATCGGAAATTGCCCAAACTGTAAGCTCATTATTTTTAGATTTATTATTTTTAAGTTGATTACTTTGGCTATCTTCACTATTTTGATAATATTCTTCCCAAACAGCATATTGTTCGATCAAACTGTATTTTGCCGTCTCTGGGATGATGGGCTGTTTTCCACAAGTATAAACTTTGAGGTATTCGCTATTAATTTTCAGACATTCTGCAAAAGCTTCAGGTATTTTGCTATCTTCATTCTTGAGGCAAAGTCTACCCCCAGAACCACCAAAAGCTTTTACAGTTTCTTCTAAAGCTACTTGTAACTCTAAATCAGGTAACAAACGTAGTAAATTACCAATTTGATTAATAACAGTCTGCCGTTGCCCTTGTGCGCGTACTTTGACTAATATGGTATTTTGCGCGATCGCAATTGAAAGCAAGTTAACCACCATCTGTATCGCTTCGATTTCATCCTCCGAAAACTCCCTGGCTTCCGAATGATGTAACACCAATAATCCCCACAGTTCATCGTGGTACATTAGTGGCATTACCAACGAAGATTTAACACCCATCGCTGTCAAATATTCCATATGGCAAAGATCGAGTTTACGGGAAGAAAAATCTTCTGCTACAACTTCCGTATCACCGTCATTGTTAATTTGAAACAAGCGACTTTGAGCAATTTGCTGAGTCTCAACGTTTACAACAGAACGTACTCTAGACTTTATAAACAATTCACGGGCATAATCAGGAATATCATCTGCGGGAAAATTCAAACCTATTAATGATGGTAATTTATCCTCTTCTCGCGATTCGGCAACGACTTCACCACTTCCATCTGCACGAAACTGATAAATCATCGCCCGGTTAACACTTGTAAACTTTTGTAACTCGGATGATGTCGTTTTGAGAATATCTTCCAACTCCAATAATCGCCGAATGCGATCGCTAATGCAATCTAATAAATTTCTTCCTTTGAGACTTACATTCAAATTTTGCTTATTTACTACAGTCATTATTTATATTATTTTTTTAATATTTGTTGACATAAATTACAGGAGCATATTTTGAATTTTCTGACTAATATATTGCATTTGTCTTCAGTGTAAATACGGTGATTAAGAAATAATTAATATTGAAATTTTGCTAAAATTCTAGTAAGATTTTAGCTATAATTCTTAGTCTCAATATAGTTAATCCCACAGAAAAATGCATGAGTACAGCATCACCATACCCACACATCTGAATTGCCGTTAAATCATCAAAAATATTAACTGCGAACCCCATCTGTAAAACGAATTTTAAGATAATCATCTTCCATTTTTGCACCAGCAGGTTGTAGCGCAGCCAAAGCTTGTGGCAAAACTAAATTGCGACGGTGATTCCCAATCCTAATACTTAATTCATCACCGTTTTTACTCAACTGCACTTGATTTTTAGGAATGCCAGGTAAATACAATTCCAAGCTGTATTGATTCTTTTCTTGAACTACACGAATTGTATTTTCTTTATAATAAACCTGAGTTGGGTCTTCATCTTGATAAAGTGTATTTTTAAGCCTTTCCAATGCTTCCATCCCGCACATTTCTTCAGAAAAAAGTGGTACTTCCTTAACAGGTAAAGGATGAAAATTATCGTGAATTTCCTGACGATATTGTTTCTGATTCTCCTTCCAACGTTGAAAAAATGGGTCTTGTACCTCATCAGGAATAATTCGATTTGCTACTACCATATCCGTAGCAACATTATACAAACTCAAATATGCATGAGCGCGAAGTGATTCTTTAATCACCATTTTTTCGGGATTAGTAACTAATCGCACTGATGTCTGAGTATTATCGCTGAGTACCTTTTCTAAAGCCTCAATTTGTTCGTAAAATTCATAAGGTGCATCCATTACTTCCTTATCGGGTAAAGAAAAACCTGCGATCGGTTTAAATATTGGTTCAACAAAAGGACGCAGCGCAACGGAAATATTTTGGAATGGTTTGTAAAAGCGACGCATATACCAACCACCAACCTCTGGTAAACTCAACAATCGTAAAGCTGTACCAGTTGGTGCCGAATCAATAATTAATACTTCATAGTCACCTTCATCATAGTGACGCTTCATCCTTACTAAACCAAAAATCTCATCCATTCCTGGTAAAATCGCTAATTCCTCGGCTTGTACTCCATCTAAGCCACGTGCCTGTAGTACTTGAGTTATGTAGCGTTTGACACTTCCCCAGTTGCCCTCAAGTTCCATAAGGGCATCAAGTTCTGCACCCCACAAATTGGGGCGAATTTGCTTGGCTTCGTGTCCCAATTCCATGTCAAAGCTATCTGCTAGCGAATGAGCTGGGTCTGTACTCAAAACTAACGTGCGGTAGCCTAATTCAGCACAACGAAGTCCAGTAGCAGCAGCAACAGATGTTTTACCTACGCCGCCTTTCCCTGTCATTAAAATTACACGCATGAATAATTCTACCCTGCTTCAGCTTGTTTACATTTATTTACATTATCAACTGTTTTTGGTGATTATAGTGTGGTTAGCGGTTATTGGTTGGTGGTTAGTGGTTTTTGTCGGTATACAAATAAATTAAGGTTAAATATGCTGATTAGGGTAAATAAATCAATAAATTAATAAATTAATCAATAAATAAATAAATAAATTAATTAATTAATAAATCAATAAATCAATAAATCAATGAGGGCAAACAGCCGTTTGCCCCTACTATTCTCCATTATTAAAATTAAAATTCTGTTTTACCACTTCCAAAGGTGGAGTATGCCAATAATCGATGTGAGAACAAATTAGATTTTCTGCATCTAGACTTAATTCACTCCACCCAGAGATTGAAATTTTGGGTTTCCAAGGTAAAGGACTATTCCAACTCAAAGTCCACTCAGTTTTAATATTATTTCTATCTTGTTTAATATCATGCACATCCATTTTACAATTAATAAACCAAGTTTGGATAAACTTAATCATTTTTTTGTAACGTTCTACTCCAGTAAACTTATTTAATGGGTCTTGAAAATAGACATTTGCTGCATAAATAGAATAAGTTTGGTTTTCTGGAAATCGTTGATAATCTTGTTTGAGAATTTCAATAATATTCATAATTTATAATTTCTAACTCTTAACTTTTAACTTACAAATTTTCCTCTTCTTCATTCCAAAGACGTTCGAGTTGATATCTCCATGTGGCAAGAGTTTGTTCGCGTGCTTCGGAAGATTGTTCAATTTCTCCCATTAAACCTTCAGCATAGAAGCGTTCGAGGTTTTGCATTGTTGCGGCAAGTGATTGTCCTTGCTGTTTTGCTGCTGTGACAATGAGACGAATACGACTTTCGATTAAATTGTTAAAAACGTCATTTAAACCAGCTTCGTGGAGAGAAATTAATTGTGCGATCGCATCTTCAAAGTCATCAGTTGTTAGACTATTGGTATTGTGTTGAAATACTCCCCAGACAACGTTTTGATGCAAAGCATAACGACAAGAGTGCGTGTCATCAAAGTTAGCTTCTAATAACTGCTCTAAAAAGGGTTGTGCTTCCTGAATCGGCACAATTGGTAATAGTATCCGCAACCAGCTAGTATCATCCGAAAGTAGTATGAGCAGACGGAAATTTTCCGTTTCCACTTGCCAAGAACCAGATGCGACGTTATTTACATCTGTACCACCAAATAAATCCGTTAGCACACTCTCGATTTCAGTAGGTTTCATAGATATGCACTTGCTATTAATAAATTCTAGCCTACCGCAATTGGGTCACTTTAGGTTTTGGGTTTAGATTTTGCGTACTCCTCCCCAGAAGTAAACTAAGTGTAGCGTGTCGAAGACAAAAGTTTGTGGGAAAGGAAATCTTCCCGACAAAACTTTTCAAGACGGATTTTTAGGGTAGGAATAAGAAGAGAACGATAATTAGACATTCTAAGTCTCCCTCCAGCAATGTACTTCGCGAACAGAAACGTAAGCGACATAGGAGTGAGGTCACATTTTATTTGTCGAATTCACCTTTTTTATAAATTAAAAATACCGAACCAATTGCTCCTGGATTTTGCACATAAATTTTCTTATCATAATATAATCCCGGTGACATTCCACCATCAAATAACATAGCATCTTGAATTTTTCCTAAACAGTTATTACGAGCAATTCCTTCTAAAACATCATCAAAGATATCTGGTAACAATTCTCTATTATTATCAGAAATACTAATTTCAGAATCAGCTTTTGTATCATTTACCAATAAAATTACATACCCACTGTTCGTTACAGCAGCCATTGAACGATTAGTTGCTTGTTTACAAGCAAATTCACCTAAATCATCGCAAATATCTTTAAAAATTCCATTTTTATAAAATCGACCATTTCCACCAACAAGATTATAATTTAAAGTATCTTCTTTCCTTCTCCCCGCTTGAATCGTAGCTCGACGTTGTGATGCATTACCAGCAGAAATTCCAAATGACGATCGCTTATTTTTAAAATCTCCTGAATATTCAACTCCTCGCGAAATATTCAATCCTTGGGGTTTATTAACTGTGTCAATATAATCGGCATTTATCGCTGCTATTGGCACTCTTTCATTTAATTTAGAGTTCTCGTCAGCAATAATTTCACTAAATATTTTTGGGACATATTCTTTTATCGTCTTTCCTTTATTATTTTTTGTATAGATTTTATTTGCTAAACCAAGATTAACTTTAAAATCTAATTTTTCTGATTTAGGATTAAAAATAATGACATGATTAATACCACTTTTATCTTGTTCACCTAAATTATTCGTTTTGAAAAAGTCTAAACTAAAACGTTTATTTTCCCCAGGACAATTTTGGAAATTTGTATTTGGCTTTTCTGCTAATTTCTCTGATTTGGATTCATTACTAAATTGATTTTTATCATAACTTTTGCAACCAGAAGCAACGCCAAAAATACATGTCAAGGCAAACAAGGCTAGTAATATTTTTTTATATGTCATAAGTTAGGAAATATCGATGAAATTATCATAATAAATAAAGATAAAAAAATAAAAATATCCCCAACTTTTTTAAGAAGTGGGGATAGTAAGTCTGAATTTCAATGCTGATTTGCTATTTAAATTTCAGCACCTTTAAAATTCGTCTTGAAAAGTTTACACGCGACTTTTGTCTTCGACACGCTACGCATAGTTTACTTCTCTCTTCTGAGTACGCAAAATCCAAAATTAACTAAGCCATTCTAAAACAGCTTCTTCCTTAGTATTGGTGTTACGTGATGGTGTTTCGCGATTGAATTTCATGTGAATCGAACGATTTTGTTCGCCATCTGCGGCAACTGCCATAATTGGATAATCAATCAAACCATCTTGGAAGGACATTTGGAAGCGGAATGTACCATCTGGATTAAGTTTAATTGGACGACCACCAATTGTTACGGTTGCGTCAGGTTCAGTTGCACCATAGACAATTAACTCAGCATCAGCAATTAACCAGAACTTACGTGGACGCATCGGTACATCTCCAGAGAAACCTGCACCAGACATTCCCACACCAGACATATTTAAACCAGATGCGGTAGGAACTGCCCACATACCCACACCAGAGGGGAAAATATAAGAACTAATTGCTTGTTCGGGAGTCACCGAACCAGGTGCGTGCTGCATTGAGCCAAACAACGAACCTGCTACACGCATCGCTTCTACCGATTCTGCCATACCGAAGATTTCTTCATAAATGGCATTACCGTTAGTGCCAGCAGAGGGAGCAAATTTTTTCGCAGGTGGAACAAGCTCGTATAAACTTTGACCGCGCAAATCATCTTCAAAGTTAACTGTGATGAAAACATCTTCAATCCAGTCACTAGGATAAACGGGAGGAATATGGACGCGGGCAGAACGGGCAAGTACTAACCAGCGACCATCCGCGCAGCGATAACCAATATCGATAACGTAATCTCTGTCACTTACTGGAATCGGTAAGTACCATTCCCGCGCCATTTCATCGCTGGGGTATTCCTGGATGCTGTGGGGGCTTTGGTGTTCGAGGCTAATATCGGTAACGTCGTAGATTCGCAGCGCTAATTGCTGTCCACCGTTGCGGCGCAATTCTTCTTTGTGTTCGACTGGTACATCCCAATATGTATAAGCCCATTGGGGGTCACGTGGCATTAATACAATCCGACTTTCCCCATAGCCACCTGGTAAATCTGCCAGAAATTCATCTACATCTGAGAGATTTCCACCATTGCGATCGACTTGCCCTAACTCGAATTTTGCTGCTTCCACGACTTCTTGAGCCTCCAGTAAATGAGATTGATTGGGTGAATTAAGCGAAAACTTGCTGCGCTCAACTTCTAGAATTGCTGCGAGTAATTGCGACTTCCGCATTCTACTGTAACGAGATACTCCATAAGCACTAGCTACTCTACGTAATTGCCGCAATGTCATTTCTTCTAGGGGCGGGCGTTCTTGTGACATGACTTTAAACTCCAGTTGATTTCCAAGTGATTTTTCCCCTGGTTAATGTTTGATAAATCCGAATTTCACTTATTTTGAAGGACTTTCATCGTATGTATTTATGTTTTGCTGAGACTTCAGCCCTTAGGTTTTTTTTATTTTTGGTTTGTTTACTAGTTATCTCCAGTTTTATCCGATCTTTTTTCTTTGGGATCGAAATCAACTGTTTTGATTGACCTTTCTGTTAATGAATATTAACCAAGAACCCCCACTAGGGATCAAGTGGTCTAAGGGTGTATTTTTAAGGGTTTAACGAATTTACACGTTTTTCGGGGAGCATTTTGTCATCATTTCATAACAAATATGCCTATATGTATGAGTTTAGCGATCGCTCGTGAGTCCCAATTTGTTATGTTTCCTTGACATTTAGGGAAATAGAAGCAAATATCAGCTTCCGATGCTTGTAATTGAAGGCTTTTAGCTCAATTAATCAATTAATTAACTGACGCGATCGCACGAGCTACGGCTTTTCTCTTTAGGCTTTTCTCTTTGGGATTTAACATCTTACCCAAATAGCAAAATCCATACTGGCAGCACGAAAAGTAATAGTATTGTCGATACTAAGATACTGCTAGCAATTAAATCTCGGTCTAAATTATATTCTTCTGCCAAAATTAACCCAACAAATGCCGAAGGCATTCCCGACATTAACACCATTGCCAAGCGCGAAGAACTAGGTAAATGAAAGAAGTACGTAGTTGTAATTCCAACAAGTAAAGGTATGATTACAACTCGCAAAACAGCAGGGAAAAAAGCTAATTTCAAACTCTTCCATCCTTGGAGTTGGGAGAGTCGAATACCCGTAAGCAAGAAAGCGCAAGCGATTACAAAACCAATCGACTGTTGCAAACCTGATTCAATCGCTTCGGGTAATTGTATTTGCCTAGTAAAATTACCAATGACGAATGCCCATAATGCGGGAACGGTTAAGATATTGAGTAATATTTTCCACCATTTATTTTGCTCGCGGGAATGGCTAAAATAGCTCGCGATCGCAACACCCACACCAAAAGGACCGATAATATTGTGGATTACACTAAACAACACCGCTAAATGTAGGGCATTTGTATCAACTAAAGAAGGTGCGATCGCAAGTCCAACAAAACCTGTATTTCCTAACACCGCAGCTAAAAGAAAACTACCTTCAGTAGTGCGGTTAAGTGCTAATAATGAAGTTGAGTTTTTCCATAACCACAAGACTAATAGCGATACTAATAAACCAATGGTTAAAGCAACCACAGTAATTGTGGGTGCTAAAAAAGACGTACCTATTACCTGTGGATATTCTGATGACTCTCCCTGACGAGCTAAGGCGATTAATTCTAATGGTATTCCAATCCAGTAAAGACAGCGACCTAATGATTTGGGAAACCACTTCGGCAAAAATCTAAATATGATTAACCCTAATCCCGTCCATAAAATTAGGGGTGTATAAGCATGAAATAAAGTATCACCCATGAATCATCAGATTAAGCTAACTAAGCTAAAAGTGTTAAAGGTTTAATTGCAAAAATACCCAATTAAAAATAATCAGCTAAAAACATCCAATCAAAATAACCAAGCTGGATATTTTGGATTTGGATTTGGATTGGAACCTCTGTTTATTTGCCTATGACTATATTTTGATGCATTTAGAACAAAATCCGCATAAAGATTTAATATTTCAGTATCTACGTATTTATGGTTTTCAGATACTAGGGATTATGCAGGGACTACGCAGTGATGTGATTGCGACATAAGCTAGACGCGGTAGACGAGCAAAGCGAGGCTTCTCCTAGAGTATATAAGCCCAGAGGACTGGCTTGCGCCTACTCAAAATATTGTTTTCTCGTTATGATTGCGGTAGTTCTAGTGCTATTAATTACAACTTTGAATTTTGGATAAAAACATTAAGAACACCTCTTGTAGATGATTACAAGAGGGATTATCACAAAATTATTATGCAAATATTTTTGGTTACAAATTTGACTGAGCAGAACTTTTATTCACCAGGGAAATGTCACGAATACGCCATCCTTCTTCAGTGCGAGTCAACTCGTACCTAACCTTTACCTTGTCGTCTGGCTCTTTCTTCTTCTCCAAACTATTTTCATAGTAAATGGTGTTTTCGGTCACTGATGCATTAATCGACACATGGTCTTTGTCATTTGCATCCGTTTCAATGGATACATCATTTATAGTATGTTCGTAACGACGATAGCGGTTGTCTGCCTTCACTTGCAAACTTATTCCCCGCCAGTACTTTAAAGCCGAGCCTGTTAAAATTTTGTTTAAACTATCAACTTCGTGATTTGGTCCTAAAGCCGCAGATTTAGCTGATAGCCAAGCTTGGACGACTTGGGTTGCTGTTTCTTGCGTCATCGAAGCTGGTGAAAAAGGCTCCTGACTACCTGGTTCGGGAATTTTTATAGGTGGTTCGTTTATCTGTATTGCTAGTTGCTCCCCTTGTAATGCTGGAGCTGGTGTCAGTACATTTTTTAACCATCCAAAGATGGTACTGGCGAGCAACAAGAATAAAAAGACACCAGCAAGCGAGGCAAATACTTTCAGTAGTAATTGACCTTTGGCTGGCGAGGGGCGAGTCCTGCGTCGTGATACAGTACGATAACGACTATCGGGTAGTTGCCCAGAATTAGCTGCTGACTGTGTTTTCCGTCGCTTCGATCTTGGCTGAGGTACTGCTGTACTTGTGTATTCTTCTTGATAACCCGATTCGTAACCATTAATTCCCGTTATCGGTGGTTCGTTATAGCCGTTTCGAGATGTATTTGTATTACTTGTGGGAATTCTATGCTCTGGTCGATCCCAATTTTGCTGATTTGGCGTTTCGGCACGTCCCCGTTCTGATGGGTTGCTATTATAGTTTGGTTGAGAGTTTAGGCTGCTATTATTTGGGTTACTGGGATGATTGCGATATGCCCTTGGCGTTAAGCTCTGCTTATCGCTCGGATGTACCTTAATTGTCGCTTGATTTAAGGGCTTTCGTTCATTGCCATTCCAGTCATCATTGATATTTTCGCCTCCCGTGGGTAATGCTTCTAAGTAAGATTGTACTTGCTGGTCAGCATAGTAATCTTTGAGGGAAGCGGATTGTTTACCTAAATTACGGAAGTGGGGAAAAACTTCGTTTTGTAGCCAGCGTTCACCATATAAGCACAAACCGGGGAGAAGGTCGGGGGAACCTTGTGAAGTTTCACGAATGAAGGCTAAAGCTTCGTATTCTTGGCTGAGTTCTAAGGCACGAGTTGCTTCTTCGGTTTGCCCCAACAACAAAGCACACAAAGATTGCTCCAGATGCACATCTTGACGCTTACCCAAGCGAGTAAGCATTTGCTTTGCTTGACGAATTAAAGCGGGATGACGCTGGGTAAATCCCCGTGCGATCGCAGCATAAACTGCTAAATAGGTGGCAACTGCTGAAGGTCGTTTGCTTTCTGCTTCAAATAGTCTGTGCTGTTCGTTAACTGTGAGATAATGGCGCAATTGCTGTACAAAACGCAAAAATCATCAATGCTCAGTCCCGATTGGTCATCCCCAGAACCATCAATACCACCGCGTTCTTCGAGAATTTCTTGTAATAATTGCAACCCTTGTCGTCTTTCGGATGTTTTGTCTTCCGGTAGGGCAAGTAATTCTAAAATTCGATATGGTCGCAATCGATTTAAATCGGCTTGAATTTCTGCTCTGACGCTAGGAAACATACTTTCACGGGCTAAAAGTTCTTCACCAGTTTCCAGGGAAATGGCGGCATTTTCGTAGTGACCTTGCTGCCATTGTTCGCGTCCAAGTTCCAGACAAGCGAGGGAAACCGTTAAGACTACATCAGGACGTTCGGAAGCTGTATCAAATGTTGAATTTGGTGCTGCGTTATCAAATTTATTCGAGGTGTTATTTTTGTTAACAAGGTAGGGACGACCCAACTTGAGTACCTGTTCGTACTCGCCTAATTCTTGGAGAATTAGTAAAGCGCCGACCAATTCATCTTGGTTAACTTCAATACTTAATGTACGAGTATCAATATTTTCGCGATTCGCAGCAATCTTGTCTTCAACTGCTACGGCTACATCTTTGTTACCATCAGGAGTGTAAGCATGTGCTAAATATAATTTATCGTAAGCCTTGCGCTCTTTGGAGTCAGATAAAACCACGTAAGCTTCTTCTATTAATTGTTTTCGAGACGTTATAGCCGCCTGAGAATACTCCCGTCGCGGCAGTTGGACAATGCGATCGCCATAAGCTTGCCGCAATTGTTCTTCACTTGCCGCCAACGGTAATCCTAAAATTCGGTAGTAATCTAGCGGAATTCGCACAGTCTACTTCCCCATGCAGCGCGTATTAAATATTTCACCCACGATTTCACCTAGAGTATCCAGGCAATGTCAAATCGTCTCATAACCTTAGTTCGTTGATTTTACAATGTCAGTATAATATCAAACCAATTAATCTTTACTTACTTAGTTGAGTTGAATTATTTCAACATCAATAATATTAAGTAAATAAACTTACATTTGATTTAGTTTGCATTTGCAGCAAATTAAATCGTTCTCAGGGAAAAAATTGCTTAATCGCTAGTGCGATCGCTCATCAAGACCAAGTTAAATCAAGGCTTTCCCCAATGTCCGAAGAATTATATACTGTAATAGTCGATTAGCGCTAGTATCTAGCGAAAAGAATTATATCATGAGGTTAATATAGTTACAATTACCTAGAGCTAGATAATTCTTTTTGCAGTTATAAGTTTTTTAAAATTATCCGTATTAGCTCGAAATATCCTTACTGTGAGAGACTTTTTAGCTAATTAGTTGAAATTGTTAATCAATATGCAGAATCTTGTTATTCTAATTGATAGTCTATAGCCAAATATGGTGCGATGGCGACAGTTCTACTGAGCTATTACCCTTTGCTTCGACCGAACAAAAGCATAAAAGCCTACTTGGCTCTTAAATTGGTGCAAAATCAAAGGCAAAACTAGCTTGATTTTATATCCGCAAGCTAATAGCGTTAAGAGCAGGCAGTTTGTCGGGGTTTAGACAGATTTTCCTCTGACCACCAAATTCCAACTCCCAAATTCTGACTCCTGAATTCTGACTCCTGAATTCCTGAATTCTGACTACTAAATTCTTACTTAATAACAGCTATGGTAACTTTCAGTGTTACTACGGGGATACTCTAAAGATAATGGTTCAAGAACGCACATTACCAACCTTTGATGCCGCTTCCGCAAAAATAAGTAAACAAGAAGGTTTGCTACTTTACGAAGACATGGTACTCGGACGCACGTTTGAAGATAAATGCGCCGAAATGTACTATCGAGGCAAAATGTTCGGCTTCGTCCACCTCTACAACGGTCAGGAAGCAGTATCGAGTGGCATTATTAAAGCCATGCGACCAGGTGAAGATTACGTCAGCAGTACCTATCGCGACCACGTTCATGCCCTGAGTGCAGGAGTTCCAGCCCGCGAAGTCATGGCAGAATTGTTTGGGAAAGAGACAGGATGCAGCAAAGGACGCGGGGGTTCGATGCACATGTTCTCAGCCGAACATCGCGTACTAGGTGGATATGCGTTTATCGCTGAAGGTATTCCGGTAGCAGCAGGTGCAGCTTTCCAAAGTAAATATCGTCGCGAAGTTATGGGTGATACCAATTCCGACCAAGTAACAGCCTGCTTCTTCGGAGATGGTGCGACAAATAATGGTCAATTTTTTGAGACGCTGAATATGGCAGCGTTATGGAAATTGCCGTTACTTTTTGTTGTTGAGAATAACAAATGGGCGATCGGGATGGCACATGAACGTGCTACATCTGACCCCGAAATCTACAAAAAAGCTAGCGTGTTTAATATGGCTGGTGTTGAAGTCGATGGTATGGATGTTTTGGCTGTGTATGAAGTTGCCAAAGAAGCCGTGCGTCGTGCCCGTGCTGGAGAGGGACCAACTTTAATTGAAGCATTAACTTATCGCTTTCGGGGACACTCATTAGCCGATCCAGACGAATTGCGGAGTAAGGAAGAAAAGGATTTTTGGCTTGCTCGCGATCCAATTAAGAGATTGAGAAATCAATTAATTGAGAGAAAATTGGCTACTGAGGAAGAATTAAAAGCAATCGACAAGAAAATACAAACCGAGGTTGAAGAATCTGTAGTATTCGCAGAAAGTAGTCCTGAACCAAATCCCAGCGAATTATATCGGTATATTTTTGCGGAAAATGATTAATTGGGGATTGGGAATTGGGCATTGGGCATTGAGCATTGGGCATTGGAATATAGACGAATTGTCGTAGGGGTGGGGTTTCCCCACCCTTATTTACGAGTGATAAATAAATCTATAATGGGATATTTTATTTTCTAGAAGTCCCTTAGTATCGCGAAACTTCCCTCTTAAAATCCCCCAGGGCTGTTTCATTTTCCAGAGAAAATTTTTAGATCAGCACAGGAATAAACGAGGAAAAACAAGAAAAATTATGTATTCTATAAACCTCGAACAAAGGCAGTATAAAACCTACATCCTTAAAGATGAAAGTAGTAATTCCTTGGTTGAAATAGTACCCGATCGCGGTGGAATTATGACTAAATGGCAGGTGAGCGATCGCGATATTATGTATCTCGATAGCGATCGCTTTACCAATCCGGAATTAAGCGTGCGTGGTGGGAATCCGATTTTGTTCCCCATCTGCGGGAATTTGCCAGATAATAGCTACACCCACAACGGTAAGCAATATACCCTCAAACAACATGGGTTTGCTCGTGATTTAGCTTGGGATGTCAACTCCCAAGAAGCTGGCATTAATTCGGCTGTTCTAACTTTGGTGTTGAAAAGCAGCGACACCACCAAGCAGGTTTATCCGTTTGATTTTGAGGTGACATTTACCTACGAAATTATAGGAAATAGCTTAAAAATCCGGCAAACCTACCAAAATAAATCAGATGTGGCAATGCCTTGTTCATTTGGCTTTCATCCTTACTTTTTGGTTCGCGATAAAAGCAAATTGAGTTTTGAAATACCTTCCCAGGAATATTTTGACCATAAAAGCAAAGATACCAAGCAATTTAGCGGTAACTTTGATTTCAATCAAGACGAAATCGATGTTGCATTCAAAAAATTGAGTGGTAATACTGCGATTGTGACGGATAACGAACGCAATCTCAAACTTACCCTCGAATACGATCGCGACTTCTCAACCCTCGTATTTTGGACTCTCAAAGGCAAAGAATTTTATTGCATTGAACCTTGGAGCGCACCTCGCAACTCGATAAATACAGGGGAAAAACTCACAGTCATCGAACCTGGAAACAATTATTCAACCGCGATCGCACTCACCGCAAATTTTTTCTAAAAGATTTTTTCGTTTAACCCTTTACAAATCTATAGATATTCGTGGTAGAATAGTCAAGTTGAAAAACAAAAATGCCAGACAACACAAGGCAGGGGTTGCTAACTCAATGGTAGAGTACTCGGCTTTTAACCGATTTGTTCCGGGTTCGAGTCCCGGGCAACCCATAACCAAGTTAAATTAAGATAGAAGCCCAAAAAAGACAAAAATCATATGCTTGACTTTTTATTGGGCGTGTGTTTCGTTACAGAACTTCTATTTTTCATAAATCATAATTCTGGAATAGTTGTCAAGAAATCATTACATTTAGATTACATTGATAACTAAGACGGGGTTTTTATGATTGGAGAACGATATGCCGGGGGCATTAAGCTCGCCAAACTTTGCTGGAGGACAATCCCCCAGCAAGATTTTGCCACTTATCGCAATTTACTCATGGCACTCCTGCGAGAAACACAAGCCATAATTCACACTTTTTTGTTTGACTCAAACTTTTTCAACATAAGCACTCATCACTAGTTATAATTTCCTATAAGTTGAAAAAACTCTTAAGATTAGCGTAAGAAATGCGCTTATCTCGAATTCACTAGCTTACAACCACACTTGGAGGACTATCTATGGCGCTCGTACCAATGCGGCTAATGTTGGATCATGCTGCTGAAAACGGTTACGGCATCCCAGCTTTCAACGTTAACAACTTGGAGCAGATTCAAGCCATTATGCAGGCTGCCCATGAAACAGATAGCCCTGTAATTTTACAGGCTTCTCGTGGCGCTCGTAAGTATGCTGGTGAGAACTTTCTGCGTCACCTGATTTTGGCTGCGGTGGAAACCTACCCTCATATTCCCATTGTCATGCACCAAGACCACGGTAATGAGCCAGCAACTTGCTACTCAGCAATGAAGCACGGTTTTACCAGTGTCATGATGGACGGTTCACTACAAGCAGATGCCAAGTCTCCTGCTAGCTTCGAGTACAACGTCGATGTTACCCGTAAAGTAGTAGAAGTTGCTCACGCTTTGGGTGTGAGTGTTGAAGGTGAACTCGGTTGCTTGGGTTCTTTAGAAACTGGCATGGGTGAAGCAGAAGACGGACATGGTTTTGAAGGAAAACTCGACCATTCCCAGCTTTTGACCGATCCTGATGAAGCTGTACAGTTTGTCGAACAAACACAAGTGGATGCTTTGGCAGTTGCCATTGGTACTAGCCACGGTGCTTACAAGTTTACTCGCAAACCCACTGGTGAAATTTTGGCAATCAGCCGCATTGAAGAAATTCACCGTCGTTTGCCTAATACCCACTTGGTAATGCATGGTTCCTCTTCCGTACCTGAAGATTTGATTGCATTAATCAACCAGTATGGTGGTGCGATTCCTGAAACCTACGGTGTACCTGTTGAAGAAATTCAAAAAGGTATCAAGTGTGGTGTTCGTAAGGTAAATATTGACACTGACAACCGTTTGGCAATCACTGCTGCGGTACGGGAAGCTTTGGCTAAAGATGCTAAAGAATTTGACCCCCGTCACTTCCTCAAACCTTCCATCAAGTACATGCAAAAAGTTTGTGCTGAACGCTATCAACAGTTTGAAACTGCTGGGAACGCAAGCAAAATCAAGCAAGTGAGTCTTGATGATTTCGCTGCTAAGTATGCTAAGGGTGAATTTGCTGCTAAAACCAAAGCTGCAGCAAAAGTGTAATTTAGATCGAGCATAGTTACATCCCGAATAAAAAGGTTACAAAATAATGAACCCGGTGTCTCGATGATGCCGGGTTTCTGGCTTTGATAGTTTTTACTATCTTAGAAACCAGGTTAATAAAGTTATTAATTTTCAAAAAAAACCGCAGGTGAAATATGGAAAAAATCAGCTAGCTGACGAATTTGTTCGGATGTCAGATTTTGTTCACCGCTTAAAATTCCAGACAGAATAGACTCGGCTTTAAAAATAGGAATTAGGTCTTTTTGCTGTAAGTTTAATTCAACTATCAGGGCTTTTAAAAGCTCGACCCCACCGATATCAGGTATTTTTTCCTGTTTCTCTTCATATTCATATACTAAAGTACCTAAAACATTTAAATAATCTTGCTCGTCCTTAGTTAAATCGCCTTTATCAATTAATAGATCAATTACTTTTTGTGTAGAAATAAACTCTTCAACACAACTAATTGGACGAGGTGGAAAAGATTTTAGTAACTCAATATAGGCATTATTATCACGTATACCAAGAGTCATTTTTCCATTCCTCCTTATCATATTCCGCATGCGTTAAAACATGACGGATAAATACTTTTTGATAGTTATAATCTACCAACACAATCAAACGGTACTTATTTCCACCAATATTAAATACTGTCAAATTGCCAACTTGGTCAGCAGAAGGAAAAGCTTCTCGCAATTCAACAAAATTCTGCCATTGGGCTAACAATGTCAACTTGTACCACGTTCTCATACTAGTTTCAGCCTTGGAATATTTGTTCCAAAACTCCACCAGTCTCGAACGAGTAATTATGTGCATCCCAATCTTCCTCGCTCAAATGCCCCTTTCTAAAGTTATAGCAATTCAAGAAATCATTGCAACATATAGACAATCGGTAAGGGTACAGCGTAATGTACTTTACCCCTACAAACCCATCTGTCAGGTTATTTTTTCAAATTGGTATTATTTATGCGATCGCACCGAAAACAATGCTAGCAGATTGGGAAGTTGAGCAACAAGCTTTTTTAGTAGTAGGAAAATAGAAGTTGGATTTATTGAGATATTTAATGAGTGCGATATGCCTTTGGCATTAAGCTCCCGCTTATCGCACAATTATCAACACCCGAATCTGATGGCAGCAACGCGATCGCATGAGGTACTGGACGGGGAGTATAAGGAACTAAGGATTGTCCTTGGAAAGCTAAAGATGCACTCGCACCGGAATCTAGCATTACAGCATCCTGTATACCCGCTTTGATAAGTACAATTCCTAACTTGGCTGAATCGACAGAATTAGTAGAAACACCAATAGTGGGAACCCGATCTTTGCTAATACCCCAAAATGCACGATGTCGAGCCACATCAGCACCATAAAGGGTTTTATAACTTTCTCTAGGAAGGTTTTTGCCATCTTTGACTAACCAAGCACCAGCGACAAATGCATCGGTGACATCAGGCATTTCTGCTTGGATACCTGCGAGAGTGTTGTGTTTCTCAGGTACAAAAGGAATATAACTAACTTTGTGGGGACTAATTAGTACAAGTGGTCTGCCAGCGAGTTTTTTATTTTCGCTGTTGTTTCCGGGTATAAATTGATTGGTAACTTGACTCATTACTGGTCCAATCATCGTGTTGGATTTCAGGTATTTGAGCGAAAAAAATGTCCCGTCAACTGCTGCGATCGCATTTGTGCCACTTTTGGCGATAATTTCTGGAACCTGGTAGCGGCTATCTGCGTGAATGCTGATAGGTTTACCACCAGAAATTAAAATTAGGGAAACATTATTAATAGTTGTTCGGGCTAGTTGAACGGGATTTTTAAAGTTGAAGTCGGGGTTGAATAGGGGTAATAATTCTCGCTGCCAGACTTGAATGTAAATACTTAGCGGTTTTTCAATGGAAATTGCTGGTAAGGGGATGACATTATCGGTAATGATGCGGGGAAACCCTGATGCAGCAAATTTATTACCAAAATTGTTACCCAATTTGCTGGCATCAACTAAAGTTGTTAATGTATTTTTTTGGGAAACAACTTGAATTACCTGACTTCGGTTTTCCAACCATTTCGATACTTGCTCGGAAACCCTAGCTAGATGGGAAACCCCTAAACTTTGACCACAAGCTTGATTTTGAGTTGATAAACTTTTAGACTTATCCGAATTAGAAGCAGATAATTCTGCGTAGACCGGAAGGGACTTGTCGTAAGACATCGCAATCTGTGGACATAATAGTAACAATAAATACAAGTTCATCATTACTAAAGAAAGTTTAGCAATGATGGTTTGATTTTTACTCTGAAGGCAGGAATTAATGCTACAAAAGTGTTGATTTCGCTTGCCAGTAGAATTACTTGTAATTCCATTTATACTGGTGGGAAAAAGGTTATTTTTAGGGATTAACGTCATACTTCCTTTTCAGAGATTTTTGCTTCTGTATCCGTGATTACTCTGATGCAAAGAGATGGCATTTATACCCTAATCTTTTAGAGTTAAGCTCAAAAAAAGATAGCAGTAAGAAGAGCTTAAGTGTTACTTTGCTGTTCTTACTGCTATTCGAGTGTTAATTAAGAGACTTCCAAATAAAAAAATATCCCAAAATTTCTTGTAGTGCAGGTATCTTGCCTGCTAATAATACAAGAACGGCAGGATGCCCATCCCACAGGATTGGATCGTATTTTTGATGGTGTTCTCTAACTGTTAATCCAGGCTTAATTAAAAGGAATTTCAGTAGTGACGCAAAATTAAATATATATTGTCATTGCTAAGTAGAGTAAAGCTTTGAGCTTATGGCAATGTATAAATATTTTTGCGTACCCACTTGACAATTACTTAACAGTAAATTGAGTTATCATTCCAGCTTGAAACTGTCC
>JAAUPE010000145.1 GCA_012034595.1 Calothrix sp. CSU_2_0
CTAGACATTCCCTTCTAACAATGACGAATAACTACACCTACAACGAAAAAACTAGCTGAAGCATCGTATTTGACAGGTACCGAATTGGTCAAACTTGTTGACTACATAGAAGAAAAATTTGGTACCAATCGTATACGGGCAACGGTAGCGGTAGGAGTATTAGTTCAATCAATGCAACACCAGATTGAAAACAGTAAACAAGTTCAAAAAGATATTCAGGACTTAATCGATGACTTGGAAATTGATGTTATTAGACAAAAAAAAATGAGCATCGGGATGACACTCAAACTAATACAAAATAATTTTTTATTAATAATAGGTTTGTTGTATGCTGCATTTCTGATTACTTAATACATCCGCTTTGAATTTTTTTGGGCCACTGCTACATAGTTCCCTGTAGAATTAATCTTTTTTTACTTTCTCGTTTCTTCGTTACCCAACCTGGCTTAATTACAGGATGTGCGCGGGCTACAACTAGACAATCATCGGGGATATCTTCGGCGATTGTAGAACCTGCGGCGATGTAAACATCATTACCAAGGGTAATTGGTGCAACCAGAACACTATTAGAACCAGTACCAGTGCGATCGCCTATTTTGGTTTGATGTTTCTTAAAGCCGTCGTAGTTGGCGGTAATTGTCCCTGCACCAATATTTACTTTGGTTCCAGTTGTGGCATCACCAAGATACGATAGGTGAGCGACGTTGGTTTTGCTACCTAATGTCGTATTTTTTAATTCGACAAAATTACCAATGCGACATCCTTCCCCAACTTGGGCATGACCTCGTAAATGGGCGTAAGGACCAATTTTTACAGCCGATTTTACAGTACTATCGGTAATTACTGAAAATTGGATAGTCGTATTTGCGCCAATTTCACTATTTTCAATCAAACTTCCTGGACCAATTCGACACCCAGTCTGGATAACTGTATGACCTCGCAAATGGGTTTGGGGTTCGATGATTACATCTGGCTGTAATTCCACCGTTTCATCAATTGTCACACTGCTAGGGTCAACAATCGTCACCCCAGCAGCCATCCAGTTTTCCTTGATCCGTCGCTGTAAAATCTCGTAAGCACCAGCTAATTGCAAGCGGTCATTGATACCCAAAATTTCTTGGAAATCCTCAGTATCTACCGCCATGACGGGAGTCACTTGTGTGACTGCATCGGTAAGGTAATATTCTTTTTGGGCATTATTGGTTTGTAAATGCGGTAGTACCTTCGCTAAATCCTGCCAGCGAAAGCAGTAAATTCCAGCATTGATTCGGCAATTTTGTTTTTGGACAGCAGTACAATCTTTATCTTCAACAATTTGCTGAACAAGGTTGTCATCATTACAAAAAACACGTCCGTAACCTTTCGGTTCGGACAGATGTGCCGTGAGAATTGTGGCTGCATTTTGGTTATCTTGATGTGTTTTCAGGAGATTTTGCATGGTTTCGGGACGTAACAACGGCACATCACCGTTTAACACCAATAAATCGCCAGTATAACCTTCTAAATGCGGCAATAATTGTTGGATAGCATGACCCGTTCCCATCTGTACAGTTTGTTCGACAAATTCGAGATTGGGTATTGACTGCATGGCGGTTTTGACTTCTTCG
This sequence comes from Calothrix sp. CSU_2_0, assembly GCA_012034595.1. Classification (GTDB taxonomy): domain Bacteria; phylum Cyanobacteriota; class Cyanobacteriia; order Cyanobacteriales; family Nostocaceae; genus Brunnivagina. The sequence goes on from JAAUPE010000145.1 coordinate 1,608, forward strand.
CCCTGATATCCGACTATGATTATACGCCTTTCCGGTTGTATAGTTTCGACACTATTTAAAACCCTCTCAACAAGCGATCGCCCACCCAAGGAATGTAACACCTTAGGTAGACTTGATTTCATCCGTGTTCCTTTTCCTGCCGCCAGAATTGCTACGACTACCATAATTAGCGATTAGCTGTGTGTGAATTGCGATGAACTATCCAATAAGTTCAGGCAAATAATACCAGCTAACACAGCATCACTTATAGATAATTTCGCTGCAAACTACCAAACTTATTCTAAAATTCCGATGTCCACCGAATCAACTATGGCGATCGCGTCTGCTAATAAACTCTGTAAACTGCTGCATTAGTTGGGGATTACGCCAACCTTTGGCGGTTTCCTCCGTCATGATTTGCAATGCTTCTTCAGGTGTGTAAGCAGGTTTATAGGGACGTTCGCTACTCAAAGCATCATAAATATCAATTATTTGGAATACTTGGGCAAGATAGGGAATTTTTTCCCCTTTGAGGCTATCGGGATAACCCGAACCATCCCAGCGTTCGTGGTGATGACGAATAATCGGAATTACACCTCGCGTTGCCCGAAGCGGTTGACAAATTTGTTCGCCAATTAAAACATGCTGACGCATTATTCCCCATTCTTCGGGTGTGAGTTTTCCCCTCTTGAGCAATATGGCATCGGGAATACCGACTTTGCCAATATCGTGTAGGTATCCTCCCCACATCAAATCACGAATTTGGTGGCGCGAAAGCTTGAGGAATTCACCAAATTCTTTGCCCAATTGGACTAATCGCTCGCAATGATTACCCGTATTGGGGTCACGACTTTCAATTGCCCGTGCGATCGAAAATAGCACTTGTTCGGCATGGTCGATATCTTCATTTAAACGCTTTTGCTGAACTAATGACTTCACTCTTGCAGCCAATTCTAAACGATCGAAAGGCTTGGTCAAAAAGTCCCCCGCACCTGCTTCGATGCCGCGAATTCGCGATCGCTTATCGTTGAGTGCGGTGATGAAAATTACTGGAATTTGGCGTGTTTGTTCGTCTTGTTTGATAATGTGACAAACTTCAAACCCATCCATTTCTGGCATCATCACATCCAACAAAATCAAATCCGGTTGTTTTTGGGCTACCATTGCGATCGCGGCAGCACCGGAGTCTGCCTCAATTACCTCGTATCCCTCCATCGCCAACAGTGCAACAGCCGTCATCCGACTAGCACTGTGGTCATCAACCACCAAAATTTTTGGTTTGTCTGCATCAAAACCATTCGCTTGCGAACATAAATCATGTTGCGTACCTGCTACGAATGAGCCGTAACCGGAATCAACACAATTATTCATCCACGAACGCATTGTCTCAGTGTCATCTCGCATCAGGTCTTGCTTTGGTAAGCTCAAGGGAGAACCCTGTGCCTGCAATCCTACAGCATTGTTAGAACCAGTATTATTTGGCTTGATTGAAGTGTTAGACCCACTCATTGATTTTTCGGTAGAGCCTGTATAATTGGATTTCCAAACCACGAAGGCGCTCCAATTTTTAATAAATTTACAGTTCGGCTTTTGAAAAAAATATAGTTATTCAACTGAATTCAACTTTTCACTACTTTAAATAAGTTTTGCAAGCGATAACGTTTACTTAACTATTTGTAATGACTTGAAATCAGTATTTGATATTTTTCAAGAGCCTTAGGAAAATTGCTTCCAAAGTTCCTTCACTGATAAATATAGTATGAGCAATTATGGCAAATGTTAAATCAGGTGTTTTACGGAGATTTCTTAACATGACTATTAATACAAAATCCTCTCCTCTTTAAATCCATATCAAGCTTAGTCTTATGCAGTACAAAATTTATATTTTCCGCTATGACGATAAAAAGAGAATTTTTATATTTTTCAGTACTACCGATAAAATTTATTAAACTTTAATAAAGTCTCTTGTGTCTGTGACTATTTACACTGAGATACGGTGATAAGTCTCACAGCCGTTAGTTTTAGCGATTTTTACCTTTTATACTGCCAGCGTTTTCGCCATTGTGAAGTTGGTTCTAGCAGAGAATTTTCCTGTTCTTGCTTCCTCCTCTGCAAAATTATTTCGGCAGAATCGGATAATTCGCGATCGCGATAGGGGATGGCTGCACGAGTTTGTAAATGCTCTTGTTCGGATATTGATAGTGGGGGAAGAGAAGCACAAGAAGTTTGTGGATATGTTGCGATCGTGGCTGGTGTTTTTTGCCATCAACTGGAGGAATTGAACCTATTTCCAAGCCAGATGTTATCAATGCTGTACGGACTGATGCAGCACAAGAATAAGTTGCAAGTCTACCAGTTGAGGATAAACATTTAGATATTAGTTGAATAAATTCTATTGTCCAAAGTTGCGGACATTGTGGGGGAGAAAATGGATCGAGAAAAATTGCATCGGCTTTAAATCCAGATGAAATTACTTGTTGAATCGTGATTCTAGCATCACCTAATAATAAATTCGCTTTGATATTTTTGGTTTCTATATAACCAGTTTCGGCTATTTGAATTAAAATGTTTAAAATTTTGTGATACTCGCAATTCCAATCATTAAACAATTGATGAGTTATTGCTGCTTTGGGAACTGCTTGATTGAGTTCGAGAGCGATAATTTCGATATAACAATTGGGATTTTTAGACCATATTGTTTGTATCGCAGTAGCTGTGTTGTAACCTAGACCATAACAAATATCGAGAATCCTAATCACAGGTTTTTGTGCTTGAAATTCTAGTTGTGTTGGTACAGCAAATTTATAAAAACTTTCTTGACGCGCTCCATAATAACTATGAAATAATTCACTAAATTCTTCAGAAAAGAATGTGAATGAGCCATCAGCAGTTGGTTGGGGAATAAAGTCTTTTTGATTTGTCATAATAGTCAGAAGTCAGCAATCAGTAGTCAGTAGTCAGTAGTCAGTAGTCAGTAATCAGAAGTCAGTAGTCAGTAATCAGTAATCAGTAATCAGTAATCAGAAGTCAGAAGTCAGAAGTCAGCAATTAGCAATCAGCAATCAGTAGTGAATAATTAATTATTATTGGGGTTTATATACTAGATTTATTCAAGAAGTAGGGGATATGGGTAGAAGTATAATTGGTGATATTAAAATTTATTGATATCACTTGCAAAATTGTTACCAATATAATTGATAATTAATATTGAAATCATCAATAACTAATAAGCATTAACTTCCCATCAATGCCAATGATAAATCATCCCTTTGTTGTTTCTGCCCAATCGCTATTAGACAATATCGATAATCCGCAAGTTGTCATCATTGATTGTCGTTTTTCACTTGCCGATTCACAACTTGGAAAGCAACAGTATCAAAATAGCCATATCAGTAATGCTTATTATCTCGATTTAAATTTAGACCTTTCTAGCTCCGTTACAGAGCATGGAGGAAGACATCCTTTACCAAATATAAATGAATTATCTCAAAAACTATCAGCAATTGGAGTTTATTCTCAAACTAGTCAATCTCAAGCAACTTTTGTCGTAGCTTACGATGATTCCCGATTTGCTTTTGCATCAAGGTTATGGTGGTTATTGCGTTACTTAGGACATGAAAAAGTCGCCGTACTTGATGGAGGATTCGCTGGATGGCTATCATCGGGTTATCCTGTAAATAATAATATTCCCGAACGGCAAAATCCTAGTTCTACTCCAAATTTGAACTCATCTTTTATCCCGAAAATACAACCACAAATGATGGTTGATTTTACAACTGTCAAAACTCGTAAAGACTTATCTGGTGTAACTTTAGTAGACTCACGAGAACGCGATCGCTATCTTGGGATTAAGGAACCAATCGACAAAATCGCTGGACATATCCCTGGTGCTGTAAATTATCCTTGGCAAGATGTTTCTGATGCTAATGGGTATTTATTTTCTCAAGATAAGCAACAGCAACATTGGCAAAAAATTAAAGATAGCAATGAAGTTTTAGTTTATTGTGGCTCTGGTGTTACAGCATGTGTAAACATATTATCTTTAGAATTGGCTGGTATTTCTAATACTAAATTATATGCTGGTAGTTGGAGTGATTGGATTAGTTATTAGTTAATGGAATTAGGGATTGGGCATTGGATACTGAATTGGTTTGTATTGATTGTCTTATTAAGAATTAACAACTAAACCTTATCCATGTTAAAGTCTGAAGTTTTTGAAAATATATATTCTGTAGCGACTGTCTTGAAGCTTCTACCCGTAGGATGCAAACTTTTCAAGACGGATTTTGGATTAAAGAAACCTCATAAGATAAGGATTCTATTAATTAAATTGGTATTATTAGCAATTTTTGTTTTTTCCATATCATTTGTTGGGTTACGCAAAGCCTTCACCCAACCTACAATTTTTAAGATATAAAGTTGGGTGAAGACGTAATCAAAAATTGTATTTCATTTCATTTAATTCAAATTCCTTAATTAACTCCTCGCAATTTACGAGTATTATCAACCAAACTTTGAGCAAACTCATCAAGTCGTTGCGACAGCTTTTCGTCTAATAACTTACCTTCAGAATTAAAAGCTTTCCAAGCTTGTCCAATAGCAACTTGTTCCGGGATTACCCATCCATGTACCCACCTTAAAATTATCCGCAAATCATTCAAAGCATTGCTATTTGATTGTCCACCCAAAATACTCATTAACCCTGCTACTTTCCCCGACAATTGGTCAAAGCTCATCAAATCGAGGGCATTCTTCAACACACCACTAACACTACCGTGATACTCAGGTGTTACTAAAATTAACCCATCCGCACTACTGAAAGCATCTTGCAACCGTTTCACATCAGGATAATCTGGATACTCATCACCACCATCACAAAACGGTAACTCCATCTTTCTCAAATCCAGAATTTCCACTTCCGCACCTAATGCTTGAACTCGCTGCATCGCAAGCTCCAAAGCTATCTGACTATAAGAATCACCTCTTAAACTACCTGCAATACCTACTATTTTCACCATATTCACCTGCTATAAAGTAAAGTCGTAATGATTATGAGTTAATTGTAATAGAATGCGATCGCATCTGTCAAATGCCGCTACACAGAGCAGTATTCCTCTCTATTCGTTCGTGAACCTCCCGTAGTTTGCGGAAGAATAATCTCCCGCAAACTACTCTGTGATATCCTCCGCGTTTAAAAATATTTTATTTATCAGCTTTTAACTTAGCAAATAATCCCTCCCAACCAACATTATTCCCATTATTTTCAGTTGCTTTCACCTCAAAAGTAACATTACAAGCTTGAGTATTTTTTAAAGCTTGTACGCATAAATCAGCCACATCATCACGGCTAATTTTGCCCCGAATATTATCACCTTGCTCAAAAATTAATTCCTTCCCACCAACTTCTTCCGTCAACGCACAAGGACGAATAATTGTATAGCTAGTACCGCTTTCCCTAACACTATCTTCTCCCTTCAACTTCCAAGTTAAAATTCCTCCTAATTGGTCATTTAAGCGTACTGCTGGAGGCTCTTCTTCTAAGTTAATACCTGGTCTACCTGGACGTGTGACACCAGCAGAACTCACAAGCACAAATCGCGATACAGTGCTACCACCATAGGCTTTAATCGACTCAAGTTGTAAGGCAAAATTCCCAGGTGAAAAATGAGGATTTAAATTCCCATCATATTCAAATTTACTTAACATTAATTGCAGAGAACAAACCTTACTTCTATCGATAGGAGGACAATCTTTGACGACTTTAGCGCGAAATACAGGAATTAAATCTGCAAAAGGAATACGAATATCGATCCAAGCACCATCTACAGTATCAAAGGAATAGCTATAACCAACTCCATCCCAAGCTGAATCTGTACGTACAAACAATTTATAGCGCTTGCCATCACCTTTAATCCTTAATTCTAGTCCTTCATAGCTAGACAAATTAATCGCTGGTTGAAAATTTTTAGTTCTAACGGATGCAAACCCACCTGAATTATCAGTTGAGACATTACCTGTAAAGATGGCAGTATTCTCAGCAAAAATCATATTGCTGCTACTAACTCCACCCATAACAACATCATCTAAAGCACCCCAAATATTTTTTAGATTATCTAAATTTGCTGAATTTAGGGCAGATTGAGTAAAATCAAATATGGTTTTGACATCTGGCTGAGGTAAATATTTCGTAGCTGCTTCGACTAAATTTTTCACACCTTGATATTCGACATTTTCTGGTGTATCTCCAACTATTTCCGGTTGATAAAATTTGACACCTTGATTATATTTATCACGCTCTGGAGTATCACCCTCCACAGGTTGAACCCGTACCGAAGTACAGCAAATTACAGCTTGAATATTAGCCATCACAAGGGGAGTTAGGGTTTCTGGTTTGGTGATATCGGCAACGACTAATTCTGTTTCATTACCCAAAATAGAACGCGCTCTTTCAATATCACGGACAAGCGATCGCACTTGATAACCTTGTTTGAGTAAGCGTTTGACAACACGCTTTCCCACGCCACCTGTTGCCCCTGCTACCAGTACTACACCCACTTGTTTTGCTCCATCGGGTTTGTTTTGAACATCTTTTGGACGACCTTGAAATAATTCCTGTACCCAATTAAGTAAGGGAATTACCTCAAAATAACTGAGAGTTTCAACAAATCTACCAAAATTCCATTGTTTGCGATTTTTTTCACTCATAGCCTGACCCAAATGTATATCTATTAAGTGTAATAATTTTAGAGCTTGTTGAATTCTATATTTTGACTGAAATTTAAATGCTAAATTATTATATGAGACATATTATAATCAATTATGTGACAAAATCTTATACAGGCTATGAACAATTTAAAATTTGACAAATATATAATTAAAGCTTATTTTTCAAGTAAATTTTTAGAGTTAGGTTTTGTTAGATGCTATTTAAAAACTTGATTTTTACCAATAATTTAAATTAAAATGACCATTCTCAAAGGCGTGTTACCTATGCTAATTCACCCTAAAATAAATTTAATTTTTCCCTTCCTAAATAGTTTATTTATTCAAGACAAAGGCTTAATAATCTTAATTAGACATTTCCGAAAATTAATTATGCGTTACCTAAAACCTTTGTAGAGACGTAGCATTGCTACGTCTCTACATCTTTTCCGGAGATGTTTATTGTTAAGTCCAGCTTTTAACTATCTTTAGTATAATTAACTCCTAACTCCTAACTTTTAATTATTTATGCGTGCCAGAATCGAAGATGATTTACTATTTTTGCATCACGAAGATTTACCTGAATATAAAAAAGGTGGTTCTGTAGTCCGAAATAGCTATTTTTGGGCACTTAAATCAATTGCAGGTAGAGCATCTCGTCACCGTGATTGGGAATATGAATCAGAGATTTGGGTAGCACTAGGAAGAATGTTGATGTCTTTTACTGAGTCGGGTTATTTAGGCTATCGGGAGACTGTTTTAGAGTTTCCAATTTCCCAAGGAGAAATACCTGATGCGTTGCGTTTAGTTTCAACCTGGGAGTAGTACTGGAAGAATGCGATCGCTAATATTTAGGGACTTGTACGAAAATAAAATACCGCTCAGAATCAAGCTTCTAGCTTATATGAAATAACTGCAAACAAGAATTATTCTGTTTATGTATAAATACTGAAAAACAATATTAATACTGTGTGTTAATTTGGATTGTCCAGCATAACATATCAGGGTTTTTTAGTGTTTTCTGCAAATAGTAATGATTCGACATGTAGTCATCACGTACCTATAAACAAAGAAGATAAGAATCAAATTAATTTATGCGATGTTTCTAAAGTCGGTAAAACTTGGGATAAGCACAAAACAAATGCCGATCGCATATCCAAATATTATATGAATGCTAGCGAGGGTTCTTTTGAACGTTATGCGATGCGAGTTAGAAAATGTTCCGAATGGTTAGAGTTTGGATTATCAATAGAAGAATCAAAAGATACTCTCCAATTGAATTTATTGAATGCACAATTTTGTCGGGTGCGTCATTGCCCAGTTTGCCAATGGCGAAGAAGTTTAATGTGGAAGGCAAAGGCTTATAAAATTTTGCCACAGGTTATTGCTGATTATCCTAAATATCGTTGGCTGTTTCTCACATTAACAGTCAAAAATTGCGATATAAAAGAATTACGACTGACGATAGATTGGATGAATAAAGCCTTTAAACGGTTAACAGAGTTAAAAGCTTGGTCTGTTAAAGGTTGGATAAAATCAGTTGAAGTAACTAAAGGTGAAGATAGAATTTCTGCACATCCACATCTACATATTTTGGCAATAGTACAACCTTCATATTTTAGTCATGGCTACATTTCCCAAGTAAAGTGGGTTGAATTATGGCAGCAATGCTTACGAGTTGATTATCAGCCAATAGTTCATATTAGCGCGATCGCAAAACGTCATGACCCAAAAACGTTAATTCCCGAAATCCTTAAATACCAGGTGAAGGAATCTGATTTAGTTGCGGACAAAGAATGGTTTTTAGAGTTAACGCGCCAACTACACAAAAGTAGAGCGATCGCAGTTGGAGGTATACTCAGGCATTATATGCAGGAACTAGAGAGCAATAACCAAAGGCTCATCGACAAGAGTGAAGAGAAAAATGAGGATAATCAGGAAAACTTAGTGTTTCAGTGGAGTGGAAGTTACACAAGTTGATTGCATATTTAAGTTAGAGGTGAAACGGAGAACTCAATAACACATTTTATGATTTGTATAAGCTTAGATAATATTTTGACTCAATTATGATTTAAATTATTGAAGTTTGATATGTTAAGAATGTCAGAAAATCTTGACAATAAGAAAATGGGTGTACGGATTTACAGCACTTTCAGAGCGTGATATTCTCAATACTCACGGGAGGCGTATGACTTTAATTTTTGAGCTACTGAAAGCCTTGTTATTGCGTTGATTTTTTTAGTTATAAATTAGCCTAAAATTAATTTCGTAATCTGAACAGTGATTTAAGATTTTATTGCGGTTGACAATGCAACATATTTGAGCAGTGAGTACAAAAGTTGTATTTGTAGCGATACGATAAATCTAAATTTGCACCAAAATTTAATATTTTTGCCAATATCATAACCTTCCGTGGAGTTTCGCAAAATTTCCAAACCCATCTGCGATCGCACAGAAGACCAGATCGACTCAACCTTGATATCACTGAGTTAATTGTTACCAGCTTTTCTGCGTAAATGCTAGAATCCTCAGTGGGAATATTAGGATATTTCGATGTCTTTGTCAGCTAAATCAATCAAGTTTGGTACAGATGGTTGGCGTGGTGTAATTGCAGACGAGTTCACTTTTGAACGTCTGGCATTAGTCGCACCTGTCGCAGCGAAAGTTTTATTTGATACCTACGGGGAAAAAGTCGGAAATCGCAAAATCATCGTCGGTTACGATCGCCGATTTATGTCGGAGGATTTTGCTCTTAAGGTTGCGGAAGTGGTTTCTGCGGCTGGATTTGATATTTTATTCAGCGAAACATTTGCCCCAACTCCAGCTTTTAGTTGGGCAGCAAAACAGGAAAATGCTTTGGGTGCTTTGGTAATTACAGCTAGTCATAATCCTGGGAAATATTCGGGTTTAAAGGTAAAAAGTGCATTTGGTGGTTCGGTTCCGTCAGAGGTGACACAAAAAATAGAAGCATTATTAGAAACACCTTTAGAAGTTGCTGCCACACCTGGAAAAATCGAAAAATTTAATCCTTGGGATAGTTATTGTAGGGGTATTAGTAGCAAAGTCGATATTGGCAAAATTCGTAGTGCGATCGCATCGTCCAAGTTAACTGTATTTGGCGATGTCATGCATGGTGCTGCGGCTGGTGGTTTGGCAATGCTGCTGGGTGATAAAGTCAAGGAAATTAATAGCGATCGCGATCCGTTATTTGAAGGTGGAGCTCCTGAACCTTTACCTAAGTACCTCTCGAAGTTGTTCGGGGTAATGAAATTGCATCGCGAAGAAAATCCTGGTGGTTTGACTGTCGCTTTAGTATTTGATGGAGATTGCGATCGCATTGCCGCAGTCGATGGGGCAGGTAATTTTCTCAGTTCGCAGATATTAATCCCAATTCTCATCGACCATTTAACCAAGCGTCGCGGTTTTACTGGGGAAATTGTCAAAACCGTTAGCGGTTCTGATTTAATGCCTCTAGTGGCAAAATTACACAATCTTTCAGTGTTTGAAACACCAGTTGGGTACAAGTACATAGCTGACAGAATGTTGGAAGCGATCGTATTGCTGGGTGGTGAGGAGTCGGGGGGAATTGGTTATGGAACCCATATTCCCGAACGGGATGCTTTACTTTCGGCATTGTATGTGTTGGAAGCGATTGTGGAATCGGAGTTAGATTTGGGGGATTATTATCGGGAATTGCAAGAAAAAACCGGCTTTTTCTCTGCATACGATCGCATTGATTTACCGTTAGCGAGTATGGAAGTTCGTGCTAAATTACTCGCACAATTACAAAAAGAACCATTGAAGGAAATCGCTGGAATTGCGGTGATAGATTGTCAAACTATCGATGGTTATAAATATCGTCTTGCTGATAATCGCTGGTTAATGATTCGCTTTAGCGGTACTGAACCTGTGTTGCGCTTGTATTGCGAAGCTGCAACTTTTGAACAAGTCCATCAAACCCTAACTTGGGCAAAAAACTGGGCAGAATCCTAATATAGTTAGGAGTTAGGAGTTATGAGTTAGAAGTTAAGGATTAGCAATTATACCAATTTAGAAAAAAATACAACATCGTAGGGGTGGGGTTCCCCCATCCTCTTCCACAAATTTTAATAACTTGCGATCGCGAATAGCGTGCAATAAAGTTGTGTGTTTCTCTCTGCTAACAGCGCCCTACTTTGATACTTTATTTAATTCCACATTCCTTAACAGTAAATAAATTTTTCCTAACTTTTAATTATGACTAAACTAGTTGTAGCGACAGGAAACCCAGGTAAATTGAAAGAAATGCAAACTTACCTAACTGATTCAGGTTGGGAATTAATCCTCAAACCAGAAGAATTAGAAATCGAAGAAACTGGTGAAACCTTCGCCGCTAATGCTTGCTTAAAAGCTTCACAGGTGGCATTAGCTACAGGCAATTGGTCAATAGCCGATGATTCTGGATTATCTGTAGATGCTTTAAATGGCGCTCCAGGAGTCTATTCAGCCCGTTATGCTCATTCTGATACCGACCGCATAGCTAAGTTATTAAAAGAACTTAGTAATGAAAAAAATCGACAAGCGCAATTTGTTTGTGTAGTTGCGATCGCTCGTCCAGATGGTGCGATCGTATTACAAACCGAAGGAATTTGTCGTGGTGAAATTCTCTATGCACCTCAAGGAAACGGGGGTTTCGGTTATGACCCAATATTTTACGTTCCAGAGCAACACCTGAGCTATGCAGAAATGACACCAGAAATAAAGCGTTCCATAAGTCATCGAGGCAAAGCGTTTGCAGATTTACTCCAAAAGTTGCCAAATTTAATTTTAGGTAATTCAGGTAATTCAGGTATTAGAAATTAATAATTATCTAACTCAAAATTCCTAATTCCTAATTCTTAATTCCTGTACAGACGACCCGGTGGGTCGTCTCTTCTAACTCTATTAAACCGCTTCTGTATTTTTTTCGCCAGTCCGAATCCGTACAACTTGCTCAACCGGGGAGATAAAGATTTTACCATCACCAATTTCACCAGTACGAGCCGCAGCGATAATTTTATCAACTACCATATCAACCTGGTTGTCTTCAACGACAATTTCCACCTTCAGCTTTTGCAAAAACTCAACAGTGTATTCCGAACCACGATAACGTTCGGTTTGCCCTTTCTGACGACCAAAACCCCGGACTTCTGAAACGGTCATCCCCACAATCCCAGCATTGACCAAGGCAATTTTCACCTCATCTAGCTTGAAGGGACGAATAATTGCTTCAACTTTTCTCATTTTCTTTTCTCCTTACTTTGAGTAGCTTCGTTTATCTATCTAACCAGATTTTCTGCTTATGACTTGAAATAACAGAGAAATTCTGAAATCAAGATGTACAAATCACCACGCCACTTCCCATATAAATAACATCTGACGACAGTAAATTTACCAGGCTGCATTTCTTCATTTAATCAATATTTAATCAACAAAAATTTAATAATCAGGACTTTCAATCTAAATTATTATAAATTTACCATTATTTTGTATATTTTGTAACAGAAATAATATTTATTTTTTGGTATTGGGCACACCCATAAGGTTTAGCCCAAATCGGTGTCACTCTTGTATTAACAACTGCATTAACTGCTTTGGTTTTGGAGTAGAGGACGAACAACCAAATAACCAGCACCAAAGGCAGTAACAACAATCAATACAATAGCGATTAGCAACATCCATCCGTTTGTCTCATTAGCTCCAGGCTTTTTCTTTGGTGAATAATAGCGAACTTCCTGCTCTTCGATATATACAGGTTTATTGATGGGAAAGTAATCAGGAATAACTTCTGGATGTGGCGGTTTATTAATTTTTATTTTCTTAGGTGTAGGGGAACTAGCTGATGTACGTGGAGGATAGACTTTTTGGGTGCGAACCTCAGGACGCTCTGTGGCAGATGTACCCTTAACTTCATGATTAAAGTTAGAGAATACATGAGCTTCTGGGTTGTAAACAGCAGATGATTCCGAAACATCTACAAACTGCTGTAACTGTATAATCGAATTAACCGCTTTCGCAATTTCTCTTCGTACAACTTGATTTTCTTGAGAAAGCTGGTGATTTCTTAAAGTCAGTGAATTAACCATTTCCCGTGCAGCTTGTAATTCTTCAGCCAAATCACGATATACCGAGAGAGGTACAGACGGAGGATAACTTTGGTTACTTGCTGTTTGAGGATTCGGAACTGAATTTGTAGTAGTTCGCATAAGTATTAGTTAATTCTTTAGTTAATTGCCGCAATCAAGGGTAATTGTTATAACAAAACCACCTTAAGTCAACAGCTAGTTTACTGGAGCCATGCCAAAGGATAATAGAAAACAGCCTTGAGAGCAAAGTTTTTTTACACTTTATGAAAAATTGGGGATTGGGAATAGGGGATTGGGCATTGAAAATTTTTTATACTGCCTACCACCTACTACCTACTACCTACTTACAGTAAAGGATAAAAATGTCCTACTGGTCCTTGTCCTCCACCAATATCTAAAGCATGTGTAAGGGCTATAGTGACGTAGTTTTTGGCTTTTTGTACAGATGTAAATAAATTTTCACCCTGAGCCAGATTAGCCGCGATCGCAGATGATAATGTACAACCTGTTCCGTGGGTATTTTTGGTATCTACTGGCTTCGTGGTTAAGGTTTCTAATTTTTCACCATCGAACCAAATATCAACTCCACGTAAATTCCCCTCCATTCCCCCACCTTTGATTAACACCGCAATCCCAAAATCACTGTAAATACGTTCTGCCGCCAATTTCATCGCATCCAAGGAATTAATTTCCAACCCTGTCAAAATTTGAGCTTCGTAACGATTGGGTGTAACTAAAACAGCCTTGGGGATTAACTCATCGCGAAGGGTTTTCACCGCATCCCCGTCGATTAATTGTACCCCCGCACGGGATACCATCACTGGGTCTACAACCAAATTCCTAAATTGATTTTGAGCTTGCAATAAACCGACTTTTTGGGCAACTGCGGCAATTATTGCTTGATTGAGCAACATTCCCGTTTTCGCAGCATCCACACCAATATCCTCCACAACAGCTTGAATTTGAGCCACAACAGCTTCAGGAGGCATTGCATCGACCCTTGTGACACCCAAAGTATTTTGCGCGGTGATACAAGTAATCGCACTAGTTCCGTGAACACAGTGAAATGCAAATGACCGTAGATCTGCTTGTATTCCCGCACCACCACCGCTATCCGAACCAGCAATTGTCAAAGCAACAGGAACCCTGGATATTTTATTTACAATCATTGCTCAATAATTTATACAAAACCTATCAAAAAAGAATTTAGTAGTCAGCAGTCAAAAATACAGCTTAGTATTCTGTACTTAGGTGTAATTATCCGTATCGTATAAAAGCAGATTTACTTACTTTATTCTGGCGAATAAATTTTAATAAAGTACTGCTCCACTTCAATCAAGCTATAGTTAAGCATTTCTTTTATTCTCTCTGCGCCTTGGTGCCTACCTTCGGAAGCTGCTCCGCATCTATGGCGGTTCCTAAAAAATTGACTTTAAATAACCCTAACTGAAGCGTCAAAATACATTCTTCTTTTTTATCCCTATGCCCCTTTTTCCCTTTCCCTTCGCAAATACTTACCCCACTCAGCAGCAAGGGGAATTTCAGTAAATGGGATATGTACTGATGCTAATTGTACTGATTCCGAAAAATAAATTCTAATTCAATTAAACCTCCCCGTTCCGGTGGTTTTTCCATTTCAACTTGTTTCTTATCAACAAATAACTGGATACTAACTACATCATCAAGTGAAAAAGTTTCGAGTTGGATTGGTCCGGTTGTTGTCGGCTTTCCCCAAGTAATATTGTTATCTTTAAGACCTAAAACAGCATAAATATCATATTTAGCCTTATCGAATTGTTCAGCCCAAATGCGATAAGCTTCAAGCTTTTTAAATTCCTTCGAGCCTTGCCAAGCCAGCCAGAAAAATGCAAACAGTAAAGGCAACCATAAAAGACCACGTTCCATAATAAAACTTTAATATATCTATCCGTAAAAACTCTTCATTGCTTTGATGTTTAATTATTGAGGTAAAACAGTAATTACTATTACCCCATAACTATCCTGTTAACCTGTTTCTTCTGACCTGAGTATCATTTTGTTACCCCCCAATGACTCAACATTTAGACGGAACGAGTTACACTAAGTTATCTTAGTGAGCAACTGGCTTTCATCGCTAACCAATTTTATATGAAAAGGCTCATACTACTCTGCTTATTTGTGATTGGGTTGAGTGCAACCCTGTTTCACTTTGTTAACTTCCAGGGACTTGCAACCCAAGGAGAGTTTCAGACAATTGTGCTGGACTTCCGGGAAGATATCCCCAAAGATAAATTACAGCAGGATTTAAATGCGATCGCAAAACAATTCCAAGTCACGCCGCAACTCGATAATAAATTTTCTGCCAAAGACAATGTTTATATTATCAAAGGCGACAAAGCAAGGCTAAAAGAATTAAAGCGATCGCAATTTGCTAAAGATACAGAATTTGTCGAGCCTAACTATATTTACAAAATTCCCAAACTAGGGGAAGTTGCCAGAGAAGCCGAATTTTTAAACAACCCAGACGGTGAAGACAGCAAACTCAGAACAAGTGACGCTCCCAACGACCCACTCTACGTTAAGCAGTGGCACATGCACAACATCAACGTTGAAGGTGCTTGGAAGCTAACCAAAGGGAAAGGTGTCACCGTTGCAGTTATAGACACCGGAGTTAGTAAAGTTCGCGATTTAGTCGAAACCAACTTCGTCAAAGGCTACGATTTCGTTAACGATCGCGAAGAAGCAATTGACGACAATGGACACGGAACCCACGTCGCCGGAACCATTGCCCAAGCCACCAATAACGGCTATGGTGTCGTTGGTGTAGCCTACGAAGCGAACCTCATGCCCCTAAAAGTCCTCAGTGACTACGGTGGTGGAACCATCGCTGACATCGCCGAAGCAATCCGCTTTGCCGCCGATAACGGTGCAGATGTGATTAACATGAGTTTAGGTGGTGGCGGTGAAAGTAAGTTAATGCAAGATGCCATAGAATATGCCCACAACAAGGGTGTAGTTATTATTGCTGCTGCGGGTAACGAAAGCGAAAACGGTTCCGCATATCCAGCCCGCTATCCCCACGTTATCGGCGTTTCCGCACTTGCTCCCGATGGCATCAAAGCCCCATATTCTAACTATGGAGCAGGTGTAGATATTTCCGCCCCCGGTGGTAGCGATGCTGGCAAAGTCCTCCAAGAAACCATCGACCTCGATAATAAAGGTGAAGAAACCTTCCTGGGCTTGCAAGGCACCAGTATGGCATCTCCCCACGTCGCAGGTGTCGCAGCCTTAATTAAAGCATCAGGAGTAAACAATCCCGATGAAATCTTAGGTGTTCTTCAAGAATCTGCCAGAAAAATTCCCGAAGACAGCTTAAACTACTACGGAGCCGGACAACTTAATGCCGAAGCCGCAGTTCAACAAGCGACCAAAGGACAAATCAGCTTCCAAGACTTTTTCCGTTGGTTGCGTGACAACGGCTATCTCAATCCCCGTTTTTGGATTGATGGTGGTGCTTATGCCCTACTTCCCAAAATCTTAATGGTGATTGGTTCGTACTTACTCGCTTGGTTCCTGCGGGTGTATTTCCCCTTCTCCTGGAGTTGGACTTTAGCAACAGGTTTACTTTTTGGCAGTTCGGGTTTATTTCCCCTCAAAGGATTTTACATCTTTGACCTACCCCAATGGCCCTTCCGGGTTTTGGGCAGTTCTATCCCCGAATTAGGCAACGCGATTCAAGGAACCAACCCATTTAATCCCCTCTTTGCCAGCGTACTTATTCCTTTAGGTTTAATTGCATTGCTGCTAGGTCATCCAAAATGGAAGTGGTTCGCCATTGGTTCATCAATTGGCATGGCAGCTTGCTTAGGCGTAAGTTCGATTACAGACCCTGCTGTGTGGGGTTTAGGGACTAGTATAATTTCCCGTATCTTCCTAGTCGTTAATGCTCTACTCTGTTTCGGACTCGCCCACTTTGTTGTTACCAACGAAGAAAAAACAGCATAATTTGGGGATTGGGGATTGGGGATTGGGCATCAGTGATTATGTTTTATATTTCTTGCCCCTCTAAAACAGATTTATCTGTCGCCCCTCATGGACATGAGAACATTATGATCTTAATTCCAGTAGCAACAGGTCAAAAATTCAAAGAAAAAATAGTTACTCTGGGTGGAAGATGTGATTTGCATCTATTTGATAATCAAGAACATGGATTTTTTAATAAATCCCCATTTAGAGAAGAAACGATTCAGAAATCAGATAATTTTTTTGATTTCCTTGAAATATTTTATAGAGTAACAAAACAACAACTCAGGTGAACTCACCCATTGATACTGCTGTCATCTTCGTTTTTTCGGCTTTTTTGGTCGGAATCGGGCTGCTTTTCATGCGAACAGGCCGCAATCTCAAAACGTTCTTTGCGGGGGGCGAGGCCGTGCCGTGGTTTGTGGGTGGGCTTTCGTTGTTCATGAGTTTTTTCTCGGCGGGTACGTTTGTGGCCTGGGG
>JAAUPE010000146.1 GCA_012034595.1 Calothrix sp. CSU_2_0
TTTGCTTCGAGCGGATCGAGCGTTTGCGGCGTTTTGACCCAGGCTTCATTTTGTCGATACTGCTGGATAGATTCGCTTTCAATCGGTTCTGATATTGACGTTTGGCTCTCAATGCCCGACCGTTGAGGATATAGGTCTGTTCGCCATCGTGGGCAACAGCAAGATGGATCTCCCCCAAATCCACACCCACAATGATCCCATTGTCTACAGCCACCGGAGCGATCGCGATATAGCAAGCCCGAATTTGATATTGATTGCCGTCCCACCCCATCTCTACCAGCTTTGGTTCTGCCCATTGCCAATCAACGATCAGCGGCTCATTGCCCTGTCCATTGGATAGGCGTAGTTTACCGTCCATCAGTTTGATAGCTGTTGATTTCCACTGCACCTTATAGAACCATTTGCGACGACGGGGCGGTTTTGCTCTGGGGTCTGCCTTGCGGCGTTCCCGCCATGACTTGAGAGAAGCAAAGAAGTTTTGCACCACCGCATCCGCAGAATGAGCATGAAGCCGATTTTCCGAATCATTGGGCAACCATCGCATCAAAGACGACGGTTTGAGCCACTTGTCTTTCTTGCGGACGGTACGCCAAAAGTTAACCACCGTTTGCGAGTACAACTCACCAGCAGCACGGGACAGATTTTGCATCTGCTCAGTCTTGCCAATTTTAAGTTTTCGCACGGTGTAGTTAGACATTTTTTTGATTCTCGATGTACTGCTTAATTGCCGATAATGGCGCACCGCCTACGGTCGCAACAAAATAACTGTTTGTCCAAAGTGTGGGAAGTCGGCTTTTGAGCCAGGGGAACTCCATTCTTAGCAGTCGAGATGACCGTCCTTTCATGTATCGAATCAGCTTCACAATCCCAAATTGAGGATCTACTTCAACCAAAACATGAACATGATCCGGCATGACTTCTATTTCGACAATCTCAGCTTTGAACTCATCACAAACCTCTTGCAGGATTTGCTTGAGTCGAACGTCTACCGACTCAATCAAAACCTTTCTCCGATACTTGGGACACCAGATAACGTGATACTTGCAAGAGTAGACGATGTTTAAGTTTGACTTGAATTTTCGCTCCATACTCTCACTATACAGCACCCCACCCATATATTCAGCACAAGTTGAATATTATTCTAGGCGGCTCAAGCCGCGAATCGACTTATCCCCATGTCTAAACCCAGGAGCTTGCGCCTCGTTTATCGGTCAAAAGAATATTTTTACCCAATTTTCATTTAAATAATTAAAGCTTTATATATTAAGAATGTCAGGAAACATTAATATATAGAAAATGGGTGTACGGATTGACTGGACTTTCAGGATGCGGTATTCTAAATACTCACTGAAGGCGTATGAGTTTTTCTAGTTAAGACCCTGAAAGTATTATTTCTGCGTTGTTTTTTTTGGTTACAAATAAGCCCAAAATTAATTTTGTAATCTAAACATCGATTTGAGCTTTTATTACGGTTGACAAATTTAACATTGAGTGAGCTTGAGATTATTCAAATATTAAAAACCTCCCATCCCAAGTTAGGGATAAGCAAAGCTTAGGAATGGGAATTTAATAACTTGCAACGCTAAGAGTGTACGTTCCACCCTACGGGTAGACGCGCAAGCGGATAAAAGTAAGTGGTAAGCTACGCAATGACGAGGGTTTTAGATTTTCGGAAAGTATAAATATTTTTGCACTACCACTTAAATCGATTCCGTAATCAACGATAATCAGCTTGTTGTCATTTTTAGATTTAAATCAAATCTATCAAAAATAGTCAAAATCATGATAAATAAGCTGCTTCTACCTGGTAGTCTTCTGATTGCTCTTTTATCCATCACAGGTTGTGGAGGCACAAACTCCAACTCCGCAAGTGTATCCTCTGCTGAAACATCCACCCCAACAGTGACAGCAACTTCAACCACAGAAACAACCGCAACTTCCATCTCGCAGACATCACAACCATCTCCAACCAGCACACCAGGAGATAAACAAGCAAGTAAAAAATTAGCAGCTGGTACATACTGCTATTCTGCAAAAACAAAAACTCTTGATGCACAAGCAAAACTAAATATTAGCTCTACTAGCAAAGTTGATGGAACAGTAGCAGCGACAATCCAAAATCCTGAGCAGAGTTACTACACTTCCTACAATCAAACTCTAACGGGAAATTTAGTAGGAGATAAAGCCAAACTTAAAATTGTCACCAAGATTGAAAACGACACCCAAAATAGACAAGAAACTTGGACGATTACCGAGTCTAGCTTGAATACAGGTAGAGAATCTTTTCAGAAAGTTGATTGCAATATTCTCACCGTTACCTATGAAGAAAAAGCGATCGCACAGACTGGAAAACCTGTACAAGTCAAGTTTGCTCCAGGTGCTAG
Organism: Calothrix sp. CSU_2_0; assembly: GCA_012034595.1. Classification (GTDB taxonomy): domain Bacteria; phylum Cyanobacteriota; class Cyanobacteriia; order Cyanobacteriales; family Nostocaceae; genus Brunnivagina. The sequence continues at coordinate 2,385 of JAAUPE010000146.1, forward strand.
CTCGACAACGATTAAAAATTCTGTCGTCAGAAGCGATCGCAATACATATTTACTCGGTGCGAAGTCAGGACAGCAAATGAACCTGAAAATTACCTCTTTGGAAAATAATGCTGTATTTGATGTGATTTCACCCGATGGTAAAGCCGTAGAGCAAGAAGCGACTACCTGGAGTGGAAAACTTCCAGCGAATGGAGACTATCAAATTATAGTTGGAGGAACTCGTGGGAATGCAACCTACGAATTAACTGTGGAAATTAAATAACTTTCATATCCCCGACTTCTCCGAGTTGGGGTGAGAAATCTCAGTAGTTGACAATTGTCATTGCGACGTAAGGTAGACACTCCCTGGCTTCTCGTTCCCTCGTTGCGCTCTGCGCTTCCCGCAGGGTAGAGGGTTCCCGAAGGGTAGAGTAGCAATCCCAAGGGTTTGGGGTTTTCGAGATGTATAGATATTTTTGCACCACTACTTATTCAACATTTTGAAGTCATTGACACTCAATGACAACACTAAACTTTCCGATGCAATCTCAATCAACCAACGTCCACTAAGCTCTCCATTAGAAAACACCTCCTTTCCACAAACAATACCTGATTTCCCAGCTACATACGCTGGACTAATAATTAAAACTTTATCTCCTGCTTGTGGTAAATTTGAACTATTCAACGCCTGTCCTCAACCAAAATTTTCAAGAGCTAGTTAGATGCAGATAAAAACAGTTATGTCATAACCTTATCTTAATGAAAATAGCTAGAGTTTAGGTAGCTAGTACCTCAAGGCAAAAGTAAAAAGATAAAAGGCACTCATAAAGAAAGATGATTTTATAAGCTTTTCAGCCATTTTATTTTAATGGTAGCTTTATTTCCGCCGTTCTGTACTAGATAAAATATTCAACAATCAAGCACAAAGCCGAATTTTGACAGAATCCAAAGAATTAAGCGAAAAAATTACGGATGGAACAATTGAATAATTTTCGCGAATGATAATAATTAGTCTTATTACAGGAGATTGCGATTACATCTCTGTACAGTCAAACAATCCAAAAGCCATGTAAAAAGCTGTTTTACTTCTGACTGCTGTACTCCTGTAGCTTGCTTTCCCATAGGGGTACTCTGACTTCTGCTGTAATTAGCTTTTCTGCCAAATTTTGATTGTTTTGTCCAAACTGGCACTAACCAGCATTTCTCCCGAAACTGTAAAAGTCACTGCGGTGACTGCATGAGTATGACCTGTGAATGTTGCCAGTAACTCACCTGTATCCAAATGCCACAGTTTAATTGTTGTATCCACGCTACCACTAGCAATGATTTTACCATCGGGACTGAGGTTTATAGCTAATACTTCTCCGCAATGTCCTTTGAGGGTACGAAGTAATGTTCCTGTTTCTAAATTCCAGATTTTGATGGTTTTATCAATACTGCTACTGACAAGAGTTTTACCGTCTTGGCTGATACCCAAAGAACTAACAATATGCGAGTGAGCTGTAAATGAGTGTAACAGTTCCGTATTTAAGATTGTTGTGGTGCGATAATTATCGCGGGAAATTCGCCAAACTTGGATTTTGCGATAACTACCAGCGACAAGCATTGTACCATCTGCGCTTAACGCCAAGGTGCGAGCTGCGGTATCATCCAGGGAAAGGGTAAACGCCACAGTTCGATAAGTCAAATCCCAAAATAGAATTGTGCGATCGTCTCCACCTGTAACAAACATTCTGCCATCGGGAGTACAAGCGACGCAGCGAACAATCCCATTATGTTTGTGCAATATATCGATTAAATCGCTGGCATTGACATGCCAAAGTTTGATTGTGGAATCTGCACCACCGCTAACTATCATTTGCCCATCTGGGGTAAATGCGAGGGAATTAACTTCGTCAACCAGTTGAGATTTACTCCACGGATATTCTGAGAAGGTACTAATTAACTCACCCTTCGCTAAATCCCATAGTTTGGTTTCACCTTTACTAGCGCTTGCTAATATCTGTGAAGTTGTATTCGTACTATTGGTAGGACTAAATGCTAAACAATTTATTCCTCTGCTATGACCTCGTAAAGTTTGCCAAAATTCCCAGTCACCAATTAAGTATTTGAGTGAATGTTCAGGTGCGAGAGTTTTGATTGTCTCTGCTACCGTGATTTCTGGCTCAAATTTCATCACTTCATCGATTATTTCATTGGAATTATTAGTAAACCGATCTAAATACCAATTCAAACCACCCGAATATAGTAATTGACTGGGAATCACAGTTTGTTTGGGTTCGTTAAATTCAAGTAAGTTAGTCGGTAAAAACCCGGTAATTACAACTTGTTTTTCGTATCCCCGCTTACCTGTAAATGGATAAAACGAGCATAAAAAAATGATAATTTGATGATTTTTGAGGTCATCTTGAGTTATAGTCCACCTAATTTTGTTTTTCTTGATGCCATTAAAACTTTCCCCATCTACCACATTCACTTGAATATTGATATGACGATCGCCTGCAAAAAAGTAAGAAAATTTACTTTCACGACCCAAATTTCCCTCATCATCAAGAGTAATATTTTTCAATGTCTCTTGCGGCAGTTTTTTTACCAACCGACCTAAGCGATCGCAAATAACTCGTTCGACAATCTGCTCCCGTAAAAGGTAATCTTCAGCTTGCTGTTGAAAATAAGTCGGGAAAGGTATCGTCCAATCAGGGGGTTCTGGATATTCTGGAGGTACTGGGGGTGGTGTTTTCGCCAAAAATTCGGCTTGTTGACGAGCATTTTCTAGCAATTTCGTCAGTGTTTCCCCCCAAAACGTCACGATTTCGCTATGGCATCCTTTAACCGGACTTTCGAGCAATGAAACATCATAAGTCTTGGGTTTTTTAACCCTTTGGAGAAAATCAACTTGTTGCGATTTGAGCAATTTAATCCAATCCATGTAGCCACTCTCAAGCGCACTCTTGCCTACTTACGTTAAAGGATACGAGGCAACTTTTATATTTTATAAATTGTAGTTAATTAGTCATTCGTTCAGAATATTTTATTTAGTAACCTAATTTACAAAAAAATTAACCATTATTGTTATAATCCCATGAATCATTTAAAACTGACTTTACAAATCTAATTAATCTAGTCAGGTTCAATGCGATCGGGAAATTAATTCTAGCGGATGGGAAGAATCGCAGAATGTTTTTGGTAGGAAGTTTTATAACTTCTATGGAAATTGTTTGGCGATTTTAGATACAGTAAAATAGAAAATTGTGATTATGGCTTTTTGGGAACCAAGCTACGCAATGACAGATTAATTATTCTCGCATTGCAAAATCAATATGGGATGCACTCCATATTGATTTACTGTTAGGAAAATTGTTGTAGTGTCACACACTCTACAAATTGGTATTTTATTTTACCGGAAGTCCCCAATGATAAATAGAAGGCAAACAACCGTTTGCCCCTACGGTATTCTCAAACACAATACTACGTATCAAGGGATCGGATTAACTTAATCTCTATCGATATCTGCATTGATTTATCTAGGTAATCCTATCATTTACCCAAAAAATACTGTAACTGAATTTGAATATTTGTATTAGAACCAGCGACTAATACAGCCGAATCACCGAACTTTGGTGGACCAGTACGAATCACTGGGTTATTAGAAAATCCAAATCCTTCGGTGGGAATTCCAAGAGCATTTCGATTGAGAATTCCATCACTATTAGCATCATGAATCACGGCAATAGCATAGTTACCAGCTTTGAGATTGGGAAAAGTAATTTTTTGAGGAGTTGTTGCTAGTTTGACGCACTGTGCTTGCAATGCACGTTTACCATTATCAGGAAATCCTCTATTGCTAGAAAAAATGCTGAAACAAACTTGTCCTTTTTGATTTTTGAGATTATCAACTTCAACGCTAAGATTACCTTTTAAACTAGCAAGTGTCATTGGAGAAAAAGCGATAATTCCGAGAATACTAAAAATAGCAGAAATCGCTTTGACACTATGTTTCATAAAATTTACTCCACTTCTTAAATTCAATCTACAAATCACTATTCTATGATGTTCGGGGTAAACATTTCCACGGGGAATAACACATTCTCTAAATTTGCTAAACTTGCGACTTAAATTACAAAAATAAGCTTTCGCTATCATGGGAAAATAGTCGAGCTTATCCCACCAGAAAACTTATAGCAATCGCCGCTAGCCAAGCTGGAAATTAAGAACAATACAGAATCATTATTTAAAATTACCAATGCATAAATCTTCTAATTTTGAACATTATAAAATGACCGCATAAAATTAATTTTGAATTAATCTTGAATTAATGTTGAAAGTAGGGAAAGTAGCAGCAAATATCCTCAATCCAAATCGTTAATCAAATTATTAATCCAAGCTATTAAGACTACCCATTAACCGACTAAGTTCCCAACTGACAATATCAACCGCGCGATCGCAATCTACCCTCTGCCCTCTACCTTTTACCTTCCCCCAATAAATCACAGGAAAGGAAGAGAAAATGTGGTGTACTTATGACTTAACATAGTTTAAACGATTGCTATCTATATTTCCCAGGTTCATGGCTTACTACATCGCTCCCCGCTTCCTCGATAAACTTGCCGTCCACATCACAAAAACTTCCTCAACCTCCCTGGTGTGCGTGTCCCCTTAATTTTAGGAATTCACGGACGCAAAGGAGAAGGGAAATCCTTTCAATGCGAGTTAGTTTTTGAGCGGATGGGGATAGAAGTAACCCTAATTTCCGGTGGTGAACTAGAAAGTCCCGATGCAGGTGATCCAGCACGATTGATTCGCTTGCGGTATCGGGAAACTGCCGAACTAATCAAGGTGCGTGGTAAAATGTGCGTGCTAATGATTAATGATTTAGATGCTGGTGCGGGACGTTTCGATGAAGGAACCCAGTATACAGTCAATACCCAGTTGGTAAATGCGACGCTAATGAATGTCGCAGATAATCCCACCGACGTACAACTTCCTGGCAGTTATGACTCTACACCATTGTGTCGCGTCCCCATCATTGTCACAGGTAACGATTTCTCGACGTTATACGCACCATTAATTCGCGATGGACGGATGGAGAAATTTTATTGGCAACCCGATCGCGATGATAAAGTAGGGATTGTAGAAGGGATTTTTGCCGAGGATGGTTTGCCACGTCGGGATATCGAGCAATTTGTTGATACCTTCGCCAGTCAATCGGTAGACTTTTATAGTGCATTGCGATCGCGGATTTATGACGAGCAAATTCGCAAATTTATTCACGATGTCGGTTTTGAACGGGTTTCTCAATTGGTGGTTAATAGTGTAGATGGACCACCACAGTTTCAGAAACCTAATTTCAACCTATCTTATTTGATTGAGATGGGACATTTTATGGTACAAGAACAGCAGCGAGTCCAAAATTCTCTCTTGGTGGAGGAATATAATCGTGGTTTATATTCGCGTAAACTCACACCACCAACCGCAGCATCAAACTCAAACTATTCCCCCAATGGCAGCGATAATTCACAAGCTCTATCCCCAAATGACGCACATTACTATAAAGCTTATTCATCAGCAGCACACTCAAGTTCTAGATCGGGTTCTAGCTCAAACTTAACTTTAGAAACCCAAGAACAGGTAAGACAAATACTATCCCAGGGTTACAGAATTGGTCTTGAACATGTGGATGAAAGACGCTTCCGTACAGGTTCGTGGCAAAGTTGCGCTATGGGGGAAATTAATGGGGAATCTGATGCTATTTCCACTTTAGAAGCTTGTTTGGGTGACTATTCTGGTGAGTATGTGCGTTTGGTTGGAATCGATCCGAAAGCGAAAAAACGGGTGATGGAAACGATTATTCAACGTCCCAATGGGAAGAATAATTAATATAAAATATTTAAATAACAGAAGACGTTCCACCGGAACGTCTCTACGTAAATTCAAAAACATTAATTTTCATTTATTGTTCTTGATTTCCACCAGTCACATTGAAATCTTTGGAGCAAACACCCAAAGCAGCTAGTCCACCAGAAGTTATGTACTTACATATTTGAACTATAGGTGCTTGTTCTCCACCAAAAGTACTGGGAGAAAATGCGACAAAACCAGTAAAGGAGAGGGTTACACCAATTGCAGTAGTTTTCCAGTTTTTGAAGAATGCCTTGGATGCATTTACTGGGTGTGGAGTTGCTGTGTTAGGGTTCACTTGGTTAGAACTTACTTGATTAGAAAAAGCAGATTCATCTTGAGGCATTGAGGAAGGTCTAATTGAGTCTGACATGGTTAAATCCCTTAATTGTTTGGTTTTATATCTAATTAAATAGAAATAGATGTTGTGCGAAACTTGCTATGCAGTCAAACTTACCCAGTTAAGCCTGTTTTGCTGCGGTTATATATGTAACCAAGACTTTGGCAAATGATTCCGGAAAACGGGTGAAATTATGTTGAGTAATTATTCAGAGCAAATTAGCCACAATGCTTATAACATAGCCAACACAGCTACTTAATTCCAAGTTGCGATCTACAGAACTTAGTTCCATAGAGACACTATATATAGCGTCTCTACAGATTAGTAAATGTGCTTAATGCTTAACAACCACCATCTCCATCAAAGATGAAAGCAATTTGTTGCTCCACCGGAACATCGTGGGTAGTGAGCGATCGCAATGAAGACCAAGTTTTAGCTCCCACAACCCCATCTGCTGTCAAATTGCGAGATTTTTGGAATTTAATCACCTCAGCTTTGCTCAAATAAGCAAAATTCCCATCAATTTACGGTCTATTAAGCCAAATCATAAACATTATTTTCGACTACCCCACTAGCATCCAAATCAAAAGCCACAATTCCTGCTAATCTATCCCATGTAGCTGCACCTACAACTCCATCAGCTTTGAGCTTTGATGCTTGTTGAAACTTGATGACAGCAGCTTTTGTTTTCGCTCCAAATGCACTATCTACACTACCAACTCCAAAACCTCCAGGTACATTCCATATTGGTCCTTGATTTTTGTTGATGTCATCTGCCATCTTTAGGATTTGTTGTAATAGTTGGACATCTTTACCTTGAGAACCTTGCTGTACAGTTTGTCGTTGTGATAACCAGATATCACGCTGGATTGCAGCTTCAGTCACATATCCCACAATCCCATCAACAGTTACATCATTAAACTGTACAGCCTTACTTTGCTGATACTTAATCACAGCAGCTTTTGTATTCGCTCCAAATACACCATCCACTGCACCTGTGTAAAATTTTAGAGTTTTTAAGCGTTGTTGAAGCTTGGTAACTGCTGAACCTGTCGAACCTTCTTGAAGACGGGTAAAAGTAGCTGTAGACATGATTATCCTCCTACTGTTTATGAATTATTTTTTGCTCGCACAAATCCATCGGGCAAAATGCCCATCTATTAAAAGTTTTTTAAGCCTAAAAGTGTTTTAAGCTAAACCAAAAACGTTGTTAGCGACCATAACTTCAGGTTCCAAGTCAAAGGTTACAATTCCCGACAAACTTTTCCATGTAACCGCACCAACAACTCCATCAGCTTTAAGCTTTGATGCTTGTTGAAACTTGATGACAGCAGCTTTTGTATTCGCTCCAAATTTCCCATCTACACTACTGATGCCAAAAGTTCCTCCAGGTACATTCCATACTGCTTTCTGCATTGTATTGATTGCATCTGCTCTCTTCAAAAGTTCCTGCACTTTTTCCACATCTTTACCTTGAGAACCTTCCTGTATTGGTTGTCGCTGGGATACCCAGATAGCACGCTGGATTAAAGCTTCAGTCACATATCCCACAATCCCATCAACTGTTACAGCATTATTCTGCTGAAACTTGGTGACAGCAGCTTTTGTATTCACTCCAAATACACCATCCACTGCACCTGTGTAAAATTTTAGAGTTTTTAAGCGTTGTTGAAGCTTGGTAACTGCTAAACCTGTCGAACCTTCTTGAAGACGGGTAAAAGTAGCTGTAGACATGATTATTCTCCTAATGTTTATGAATTATTTTTTGCTCGCACAAATCCATCGGGTAAAATGCCCATCTATAGAACAATACCTTCGCTAGATTTCTGAATCATGACGTAGCATTAACACTTGTAGAACTAAGGCTTTTTCGTACAAGTTAAATAAGACCTATAATTTCCAGACTACTTAAAAAATGCTTCCAGTTTTTACAGACCGGGTTTTAGATTCAAAAGCTTGCTATATAAGGACTCTACTGTCAACGTCTAGCAGACAGATTCAATATTTGTTTTACCTGTAAACGTTGACGGCAAAAGCATTTTTGCCGCTCATCTTTTTGGCGAAGGTATTGATATAAAAGACTTTTAAGCCAAACCAAAAACGTTGTTATCAACTACCCCACTAGCATCCAAGTCAAAAGCTTTAATTCCCGACAACATTTTCCATGTAACCGCACCAACAACTCCATCAGTTTTAAGCTTTTCAGCTTGTTGAAACTTGATGACAGCGGCTTTTGTATTCGATCCAAATTTCCCATCTACACTACCGATTCCGAAAGTCCCTCCAGGTACATTCCATACATGGTTTTTGTTAAGTTCATCCGCATCCTTCAAAAGTTGCTGTAATATCTGTACATCTTTGCCTCGATCACCTTCCTGTATTGGTTGTCGTTGCGATACCCAAATATCACGCTCTATTAGAGATTCAGTCAGATATCCCACAATTCCATCAGCCGTTACAGCATTATTCTGCTGAAACTTGATGACAGCAGCTTTTGTATTCGCTCCAAATACGCCATCCACTGCACCTGTGTAAAATTTTAGGGTTTTTAAACGTTGTTGAAGCTTGGTAACTCCTGAACCTGTCGAACCTTCTTGAAGACGAGCGAAAGTAGCTGTAGACATATTCTTACCCTAATGTTTACGATTTTGACTTTTCTCTAGCAATTCATCAGGAAACAAATATCTTTTAAGTAACGCAACTGAAACAATTCATCGTTTCCTTTGTTACTACAGTTGCTGAATTAACAGCCAACAAAAATTTAGTATAAAGACTAACACCAGATTTTATTTAAAGTTCCAAAAGTCTTAATAATTCGGAAAATTTTATAATCATAAATGTATATTTTATGGCACAAATAACTTAACCAAAAAACTAGTTTGTCCTTCTATACAAGTATTTGATAGAATTTTATGTAACATCCCATTACGTGTTATTTTTGATTAAATTTTAATAAGTTGTAGATAATATTCTCATCAAAAATTATATTTTTCTATTCACATAATAAAATATTTATCATCTAGCTTAAGATAGATTTTTGATAGATAAATTATTTTAAAGGCTATAGATTGGCATGAACTTTAAGCTTAAATAGAAAATGGAAAATCCCTTGTCACATTCCAGCATTTACCATTATGGAGAAGCAGAGCGAGACTTGCTCCTGTAAATTCAAAATCTAATTCCAGATTTTCGTATTTCTGCCAAGCCAATTGAAAATTATGCTTCGTCAAATCCCGGAAAGCCACTGTCATGTGTGGTGTGAACTGTCTATTTCGGGAACTCTGGTCGATAATTCCTAAATTGACTTCCATAAATGCCATTAAATCAGCTTGTAAACTAGTTAATTCTGGCGTTTTCAACACATCTATATAAATTACCCGTGGTGCAAATGCCGCAAAATTTTTCAACGTTATCAAAAAAGGCTTTTGCATATCAGTAAAGCTTTTTAGCCTATCTTCTAAAACTGAAATATTATTCCAATCCCATTTAAAAGGTGGTTGCAGAGTAATATGCGGTGGTGACTTTTGCGCTCCAGAACTAGCATAGTTATCGGCAAAATCTTGCTGAATCCGACTTGCATAGTCTTGGATAGGCAACGGAGGCAAAATTGCAATAAAAAAACGTGCTAGCATCATACTTCTATATTCTCATGAACAGTAAACTCAAAATATCCCCAAACATCAAAACCAGAAAAAAAAATGCCGATTTTCGTCAAAATTGAAGCAGGCAAAGTTGATAAACCCACATTTGACCAGTATGTACCTGCCCATCAAGCTTATGTACGAGAATTAATTGCCCAAGGACATCAAGCACGATCGGGTTACTGGGCAAAAAAGGGAGGAGGAATGATGATTTTTGAGGCTGATTCAATGGTAGAAGCAGAAGCAATTGTCGCAGCAGATCCCTTAGTCAAAAACGGCTGTGTTAATTATCAACTGTACGAATGGCGGATTGTCGTCGAATAATCGACCAACTGCAAATTTTAATGTTATGATTGCTGATAAGTGACTGGAACTATGCGGCTGCAACGCCCAAATTTTGTCAGGACCGGAAGGTAGCAGCAATACGGGATGCTTGTAGCAGGCTTGGTCTCCGGTCGCCCCAAGAATTACTATACATCATATATATATAACGAGCAGGTAACTAATGCCTGGTTTTGGAGACTTAGTACAAAAAGCTTTTTATCTTGGTGTTGGTCTAGCTTCCTACGCAGGGGAAAAAGCTGGAGGTAAATTGTCAGAAGTGCGATCGCAAGTCCAAAAGCTTGCAGATGAGATGGTTGCACGTGGCGAAATGAATGCAGAAGAAGCTCGTCGTTTCGTCGAAGATATGATGAAACAAGCTCAACAGCAACAGGTTAGCTCAACAGCAACAGAAAACAATTCACCCCCTACCAACAACGAACCCCGTCGCATCGAAATTTTGGAAGACGACGAACAACCGACATCACCAAAGCCTGAAGCACCCCAAGAGGTGGATAAATTACGCGACCAAGTTAAGCAAATGCAGGAAGAATTACGTCGCTTGCAGCGCGAATAATTGTGCAAGTTAGACTTGATTACCATATTTCTCCAAACTTAACAAAACTTAGATTTAATACAAATTATTGTCTCTTAAAAACGTCCAGAACATAGTCCCGGAACCTCACAATTAGACATAGCATAAAACCACACCTAATTAATTTGACTCTTGACTTCTAACTCCTTCTTTTTTATTTTGATTCCCGGTAACTATGGTATGTAAATATCGAGTTTATGAAAATCTTACGTTTTAATTTATAAATTTTAGATTATTGTGAGAATCTTGGTTGCATTTTATAGATATAAATTTTAGGGTGTACGCCAATGCGGCACATAACTGGGCATTAAATTTGCTTTAATGTTTAGTATGGAGATAAAACAGAGCATCTTGAACATCGGCTGTGTTTAACCTCAGCTATACTTACTTTCGCGGTAAGCCAAGCTAAAAATATCGTAAAGAATATTTCCCTGCTAACAGCCAGCGAGGATTTGGAATATATGGAAAATTGGCAAAAAGATTTTTGGGAAATGGTACAAACATTAGCTGATGAAACAGAGCGTTTCTTCATCGGAATGACGGAATGGTAGATACATTTTTTGATTTTACAGAAGAACTAAGCGAGCAAGTACAAGATGTCGTCTACGCAAACGTCGCCGAAGTTGACCAGTATTTGCAAGACATCACCGAACCATTATTAAATGAAGTGTATTGGGAACTAGACGACCTCCCCCTAGATGGTTTAATGGATGGTTTAGACCCCGCTTTCCCTTACTCAGTAGAAGCTACAAGCGAAAAAAATCCTGCTTGTGTTGGTTGCCAGCATTATCATGGCTACGCATACGGGGGAAATTTATTAGTTTGCGGGATGCATCCTACAGGTTGTGAAGACGCAACTTGTCCCGATTGGGAAGCAGGAGAGAATTATGATTGATAAACGCTAAATTAAAAGTCGTCTTATCTACCAGAAGTCTGAATAAAATACTTAAAGTGTATCTTCCGAGTTTATGAGTAACTTTTCACCACAAATCAGCACAGAAACCGTTACCGAGATGAAATATGGGGAGCGGGAAATTCAAGAAGGACAATTAATTACATTTCCCAATCCACGTATCGGTAGACGGTACAATATTGAGATTATATTGCCGGAATTTACGTGTAAATGTCCATTCTCCGGCTATCCAGACTTCGCTACGATTTATCTTAGCTACATCCCCAACGAAAAAGTTGTCGAACTCAAAGCTTTGAAACTGTACATTAACAGTTATCGCGATCGCTATATTTCCCATGAAGAATCAGCAAATCAAATTCTTGATGATTTTGTTGCTGCTTGCGATCCTTTAGAGGTGACGGTAAAAACCGACTTTACACCACGGGGGAATGTACATACTGTTGTTGAAGTCAAGCACGTAAAGTAGGGGTGAGGTATCCCCATCCTGAAAATGATGCGATTCATTGATTTTCTGGAACTACCCAATTAAATATTAGGTAGCAAAGATTTACCATGACTAGCACTGTTATCTAGCGAAGACGAACCCAACAAATCTAAAATCTCCAAAACCTCCCTTTCAAAAGCAACTTGAGCGCGATTAGTTTTACCACCAACATATAAGCGATCGCCTTTTTGCAAAGCCCAAACCTGTGAGTGCGAAAAATAACTCATCACCACACCAGCCATCAAAATGGCAAAACCCGCATAAACAATTGGTATTCCTGGGTCTGCTTTAATTTGCAGCCCCGTACTACCAATGACATCAAGTAACTTTACTGTGACACCATTTACCTCCGTAGACATTCCCGTACGTACAGTATCGGCAAGTTTTCCTTTGGCATCATAAATCAACACCATACCTTGCAAATCCTTGGCTAATAGGGCAGCACCCTCGCTTAAATCGGGTTTGGTCGGAATCCAAGTTCCCCAAATTCTACCCTTACCATTGGTTTCCAGAGGTGCCATTGGTAATTGAAAAATCGGGCTATTATTAATTTGTACCTTCACCGCCGAAATTCCCCAGTCGGTTTGGTAAAAAGTTACACCTTTGTAGCGTAAAGGTTGGTTAACAAAGATAGTTTTGCGATCGACTTCCTTACCTCCCGCATCTAAAACCGACATTGCCGAATAAAACTGGTCAATCCCACCGGAAGGAGTATAGTCAATCCAAAAACGATTCACATGCACTGACCAATCCTTGGGAACTTGAGCAGCCAAAGGACCAGCATCAATAATATTTTTGACTTGGAATGTCTCACCGCTAGGAACCATTTCTTGGGCAATAAATCCAGTCATTGCACCCAAATCGAACCCAAAAGGGTGACGACAATCCCAATATGCACAACAATTGGTCCAATCCGTCCAACTAATCCTTTTCTGGCATAGAGAATATCACTTTTATCTTCTTCTTGAAATACCTGATATTTACGTTTTTTTAAAATTTCCGGTAAATAATGTAACGAGGCATTTTCAAATTCTGCACTCAATGCTAGCTTTTGAAATTGTTTTGGCTGCTCATAAAACTTCCAGCGACGGGCTGCTTTCAAAGTTGGTAACTGGCGGGTAAAAGTACATGCAGTTAAACTAGTACCAAATAATATTAACAAGGCTAAAAACCACCAAGTTCGGTAAACATGGTCTAAGCCAGTCAATAAGATAAATTTCCAAGTAATAAAGCCGAATAAAGCTGGATTTTCTGGATAATTTGATTGGTAGAATGCAGATGATTGTCCTTGTTCAATAATAGTACCTGTAATACTAAAAGCTGCTATTACCAATAACATGATAATTGCTAACTTTAAATTGGTTAATACAGGTAATAAATCTTGCCGTAAAGAACGACCGAGAATAGATAACCAGTTTGATTTTTCTTCAGGTGTATTATTATCAATAGTCATTAGATTTTTAGTTTTTAGTTTTTTGATTTTTATATAAACTTTATTCTGATAAATTAACTCTTATTTCTTGGCGTTCTCTGCGTCTACCTTCGGTAGGCACGTAGTGACTTCTGCAAGTAGCTGCACTCTTCGAGAAGCCTCGCTCCGCTCGTCTACCGCATCTATGGCGGTTTAATTCTTTAGACATTTAAAATTTATTTTAACTAACTCAATGGAATTCGAGAAAGCAATGAAAACACCCCAAATGCTATCAACAAAACTCCACTAACAGGATTAATCCAACCCGACCAGCGACGCAATTCAAGTATCTTTTTAATTGATGCTGTAAAAGTACCCGCCAAAATTAACGGCATCACATACCCCAAAGTATAAGACAGCAATAAAATTCCACCCATAAATAAATCTTGTTGCTTTGCTACCCACCCCAAAATGCTAGCCAAAACAGGAGTACTGCAAGGTGAAGCAACTAAACCGAAACTCAAACCAATACAATAAGCACGCACACCTTGGGGCAACTCTTCAGAAATCCACTCCATATTGCCAAAAGATGGAAATTGTAAGGGTAAAGCTTCTAACAAATTTAAACCCATAAGAATTGCCAAAATACTCACAATTATTGGCAAACCGATTCCGATTTGACCGTAGACTTTGCCAAAAATAGCCGCAATTATACCAAGAATTGCCAGTGTTGTCGCCAAGCCTAAAGAGAACCATGTTGATTGTGCTGCGGCTTGAAGTCGGCTTTTAGCTTCGTATCCACCGATATAACCAATGGTAATTGGCAGCATCGATAACATACAGGGTGTCAAACTCGTCAGCAATCCTGCTAAAAATATGACACCAATACTAATAAAACTTAAGTGTGTAAGTTGACTGTTGACAATATTGTCGGCAAAATGTTCGAGTTGATAAAGTTGGGTTTGCAGAGTTTCCAGCATGGATATTTTTAAGGTGAGAAATGCTTGCTCTGCTTGAATTTTAACGTAATTTAGACTGTTTAGTAGATAAGAAGAATTTTAAGGCAATGACAAAACTAAATAAAAAAGCCCCCGCTTGTGACGGAGGCTAAATAAACGATTGTCAGTGATGAAAAAAGACTAAAAAATGTGATAACTAGTCAAGTTCAGTCATGGACATTACTGGCTCGTTCTCACGATCGATTCCTCTTTCAAAACCACCAGCAGCCGCACGAGCGCGTCCTGCGTGCCACAAGTGACCGATTAAGAAAAAGAATCCGAGTACGAAGTGAGAAGTTGATAACCACGCACGAGGAGATACGTAGTTAAAGGAGTTGATTTCAGTTGCAACACCACCTACAGAGTTCAAAGAACCCAGAGGAGCGTGTGTCATGTACTCAGCCGCACGACGTGCTTGCCAAGGCTGAATATCATTCTTGATTTTATCTAAATCAAGACCGTTGGGTCCACGTAGCGGTTCCAACCAAGGACCTTTGAAGTCCCAGAAACGCATGGTTTCTCCACCAAAGATGATTTCACCAGAAGGCGATCGCATCAAGTATTTACCCAAACCAGTTGGACCTTGTGCCGAACCAACGTTAGCACCTAAGCGTTGGTCACGAATTAAGAAGGTCAAAGCTTGTGCTTGCGATGCTTCAGGACCAGTAGGACCGAAGAATTCGCTGGGGTATACGGTGTTGTTGTACCAAACCATACAGGAAGCGATGAAGCCCATTAAGGACAAAGCGCCTAAGCTGTAGGAAAGGTAAGCTTCACCAGACCAGATGAAGGCACGACGCGCCCAAGCAAAAGGTTTGGTAAGGATGTGCCAGATACCACCTGCAATACAAATGATACCAACCCAAATATGACCACCAACAACGTCTTCGAGGTTGCCGACGCTAACAATCCAGCCTTCGCCACCGAAGGGAGATTTCGCTAAGTAACCGAAGATGGTAGCTGGGTTCAGTGTTGGGTTTGTGATTACACGAACGTCACCACCACCGGGTGCCCATGTGTCATACAAACCGCCGAAGAACATTGCCTTCAACACCAACAGGAGCGCACCACATCCAAGAATGATCAGGTGGAACCCGATGATGTTGGTCATCTTGTTCTTGTCTTTCCAGTCGTAACCGAAGAAAGAAGAGTATTCTTCTAAGGTTTCCGGACCGCGAACGGCGTGATAAATACCGCCAAATCCGAGAACGGCAGACGAAATTAGATGGAGTACACCAACTACGAAGTAAGGGAAGGTATCAAATACTTCACCGCCCGAACCTACACCCCAACCCAGGGTTGCAAGGTGAGGTAGCAAGATAAAGCCTTGCTCGTACATTGGTTTTTCAGGTACAAAGTGCGCGACCTCAAATAAGGTCATTGCACCAGCCCAGAAGACTATCAAACCAGCATGGGCAACGTGTGCGCCAAGAAGTTTGCCGGATAGGTTGATTAAACGGGCGTTGCCAGACCACCAAGCAAATCCGGTGGATTCTTGGTCGCGTCCGCCCATGTTCATAGAGCGATTAGAGAGCGTTACCACGTGGTAGTACCTCTTCGGGGAATACAAATTTTTCGTGAGGCTGGTCTTGAGGAGCCATCCAAGCGCGGATACCCTCGTTCAACAAAATATTCTTGGTATAGAATGTTTCAAATTCTGGGTCTTCTGCTGCCCGCAATTCTTGTGACACGAAGTCATAAGCTCGCAGGTTCAACGCTAAAC
>JAAUPE010000147.1 GCA_012034595.1 Calothrix sp. CSU_2_0
ACCAACTTGCTCCACAGTGACTAAAATCGCATCACTATCGCAGTCATAACGAATGCTTTGAATCTTCTGAGTATGTCCCGAAGTTCCACCCTTATGCCAAAATTCCTGACGCGAACGACTCCAAAACCAAGTCTCACCAGTATCCAAAGTTCTAAGTAAAGATTCGCGATTCATCCAAGCCATCATTAACACAGTGCCATCCAAATAATCTTGAATAATCGCTGGCACTAAACCTTTCTCATCGTAGCGAATTTTTTCAACAGGAATAGCGTTGTGAAATGATTTGAATGAAAACGGCTGTGAAGAAGACATACCAGTTGTCTAACTTATAATAAAAGTGTGAACCCAAAGATTTACAATATCATTGATTAAGCAAAACAATTAGTACTTTCTTCGCAGTTATTGAATGATTGATTTTATTTTAAATTAAATTTACAAAACACAACTTTTATGCATAGCAGACTGCATTCTCACAGCACTTAGAGCAACTTGATGAGACTTGATCGGTTCACCATACCACTGAATCGCCGAGTTAAAAGCTGCACGATAGATATCTTGACAATCCTGGGAAAAACGAGTCCGAATTTCAACAGGCAAGTCTTGATTTGACTTGTATAACATATTGTTATTTCTTTAATTGTTGTTACTTTTGTTCAGCTATGCTTTTACGATATAAATTCTCAGTCATTTTTGCGCCTATCCTCAGATAGAGCTTAATTTATAGCATTGTTTGGGAGAAAACCTTGGTAAATACCACAATTAAAACAACGCGATCGCAAGAAATTTTTGCTGCCGCCCAAAATTTGATGCCAGGTGGAGTCAATTCCCCAGTTCGCGCATTTAAATCTGTTGGCGGACAACCCATTGTATTCGATCGCGTCAAGGGTGCCTACATTTGGGATGTCGATGACAATCAATACATCGATTATGTCGGTACTTGGGGTCCAGCAATTTGCGGTCATGCCCACCCCGATGTCATCACTGCCTTGCACACAGCCTTAGAAAAAGGTACTAGCTTTGGTGCCCCTTGCGTCCTCGAAAATGTTCTTGCCGAAATGGTGATCGATGCCGTACCCAGCATTGAAATGGTACGCTTCGTCAATTCCGGTACAGAAGCTTGTATGGCAGTGCTGCGGCTGATGCGTGCCTTCACCGGACGGGATAAACTGATTAAATTCGAGGGTTGCTATCACGGACATGCTGACATGTTCCTGGTCAAAGCTGGTTCCGGTGTCGCTACTCTCGGTTTACCCGACTCCCCCGGTGTACCCAAATCGACCACAGCAGACACCCTCACCGCACCCTACAACGACCTCGAAGCAGTCAAAGCCTTATTTGCCCAAAACCCTGACGCGATCGCAGGTGTCATCCTCGAACCCGTAGTTGGGAACGCAGGCTTTATTACCCCCGATGCTGGTTTCCTCGAAGGTTTACGCGAACTCACCCACGAACATGGTGCTTTGCTGGTGTTCGACGAAGTAATGACAGGTTTCCGCATTGCTTATGGAGGTGCCCAAGAAAAATTTGGTATCACTCCCGATATCACTACCCTGGGTAAAATTATTGGTGGCGGTTTACCAGTAGGCGCTTACGGTGGTCGTCGCGATATCATGTCGATGGTCGCACCAGCAGGTCCAATGTACCAAGCTGGAACCCTTTCCGGAAATCCCTTGGCAATGACTGCGGGGATTAAGACAATGGAATTGCTGCAAAAGTCAGGTACTTACGAATACCTTGACAAAATCACCAAAAAGCTATCCGATGGCTTGCTACAAATTGCCAAAGAAACAGGTCATGAAGCTTGCGGTGGACAAATTAGCGGCATGTTCGGCTTGTTTTTTACTTCTGGTCCCGTACATAATTACGAAGACGCGAAAAAATCCGACACAGCTAAGTTCGGACGCTTCCATCGTGGCATGTTGGAACGGGGTATTTATTTAGCACCATCACAATTTGAAGCTGGTTTTACTTCAATTGCCCATACCGAAGCGGACATCGATAAAACTTTAGCTGCCGCCCGTGATGTCATGTCAAACTTGTAAAATCTGACCGTTCTTTGAATTAAGGGTGGATTTTCCCACCCTTAAAAAGTTAACTTGGGAAAAATATAATCTCAGAACCAATTCCATCAAGGTGATTTAACATCCACAGCCGCTATGAGCGCATCCCTTTACTGTTTTGTGACCATCTGCACAAGCTTCCGAACAATAGTATTTATTGTCTTTATTCACTGCATCCTCAGTTGAGACTACGCATAAACAAGTCTCGCAAGCACATTTCATCAAGCTAACGGTTTTCATGGCTTTTCTCTCAATTTCTCATTCAACAATCATAGTCGATATCTGAACATGTATTCATATTTTCGTTAAACATTATTTTATTACAATTAGCAGTCAAAAAAACAACATATTTAATAGGATAGTAATCTCCTACGAATGAATTACGTATATTTATCAGCATGCAAACAAAGCAACCAAAACATCTAAAAGAATAACTAAGTGCCCTGAAAATCAGCGAATTATGGGTGTATTCAGCTTTATTTTTGACAAAAAATCGACTAATTATAGGTTAGTTTTGGGAATTAGATCGGGTATATTTACGATTTCTTTCAGTAAGTACCAGTTGTCTTTAGCAACTCTTCAAAGGATTTCCAGCGAAAATTACCTGGTGAGAAAGGAATTTTATCTAAATAATTGAGAGTAGGGTTAATCAGCTTTTCTTTTTGTCCATTTTTTTCGTGCAGCGAGTTGACAGTACATGAGCTACTGCTTAAATCCTACCTGTCCCAATCCAGAAAACCTAGCCTATAGCGATAAGTGTCACTCCTGTGGCTCGCATCTCTTGTTGCGCGATCGCTATCGGGTAGTCAAAGCGCTAGGACAAGGAGGCTTCGGAGCAACCTTTATTGCTCGTGATGAATCCTTACCAGGTGAACCAAGTTGCGTCATCAAGCAGTTGCGTCCTTCGGGAACCGCACCCCATGTTTTACAGATGGCGCGAGAACTATTCGAGCGCGAGGCTGTGACTCTAGGCAGAATCGGTAATCATCCTCAAGTACCCAGGTTACTTGACTATTTTGAAGACCGCGAACATTTTTATTTAGTTCAAGAATATATTAGCGGGTTGACATTACAACAAGAGGTCAAAGCCCAAGGAGCCATCAGCGAACCAGGTGTCAAGCAATTCTTGACCGAAATAATCCCTTTATTGCAATATATCCACGATCAAAAGGTGATCCACCGCGACATCAAACCAGCCAACTTGATTCGTCGCGCTCAAGATAGCCGATTGGTGTTAATTGACTTTGGAGCAGTCAAAAACCAAGTTAGTCAGACTGCGGCAATGCAATCGGGGCAAACCGCTTTAACCGCTTATGCTATTGGTACACCTGGATTTGCACCACCCGAACAAATGGCAATGCGTCCGGTTTACTCCAGTGACATATACGCTGTTGGTGTCACTTGCATTTATCTAATGACTGGCAAATCCCCCAAAGATTTGGACTACAATCCCACAACGGGAGAAATGATGTGGGAACATCTAGTCGCAATCAGCCCACACCTTTCCGGGGTGTTGCGGAAAATGCTAGAGGTATCCGTCCGCAATCGCTACCAAAATGCTGAAGAAGTATTGCGAGCGCTGGAAATGGAGCCATACCTCGATAGCCTTGCCCAAAGTTTAGTTACCCAACCTGTGGGTGGCATTAAAGAACGAGGAAGCAGCCATCTTGACGATTCTGGAGTCTTGCAAAATAATACTTCGGGAAGTTACTCTAGTGCTGGAGTTGCCCAAGTCGCAGCCGCTATTCGAGCCAGACGAGCCAAAGTTGCAGAAGCGACAAACGCCACCAGTCATCGATTAGTAGCAGCTAAAGCCGCATCCTGGGGCAGTACGAACACAGATATGACCCAAGGTTCCAAATCTCAAATTATTCGCCAGTTAAATCTTGATGGCTTACGAAATGCTTACATCAAAGGTAGAAGAGATTTTGCCTCACATAATTTGAGTTTGCTGAACCTACAAGGTATTGACCTATCGGGTACTAATTTCCACTCTGCGGTACTGGAGCGAGCTAACCTTCAAGGAGCTAATTTATTTAATAGCGACTTTGGTAGAGCTAGTCTCAACCGTACTATCCTACGGGATGCAAACTTGAGCAAAGCTTATTTAAGCCATGCTGATTTGGAGGGGGCAGACCTGCGTGGCGCAGACCTGAGTTATGCTTACCTCAATAATGCTAACCTTCGCGGAGCCAACCTTTGCGGTGCTAATCTTACTGGTGCTAAGGTTTCTGAAGAACAGTTGGTGCTAGCTAAGACTAACTGGATGACGGTACGTCCTAATGGTAAACGTGGCTTGTTGTAAGAAAGGAATTTGAGATTTTGAGGAGTTTTATAGCCCAAAATCTTGAATCTCCCCAAATTACTTTGGTAAGATTAAATGTTGTTATTTTTTTGACTTAAATAAATTAACTAAAGAGTTTAGGTGTATTGACTCACATGCATTTTTGAGGATAAAAATAATACAGAATACTCTCTTATTCTGGGGTTAGAAATGTTTATATTGCAAGATTAAAATTGCTTTCTATGATTTTTGTAGAAATAATTGATTAGAAAAGCAAATATAGTGTATATAATAGTACATCGAAGCTAGAGGGATATTTTTCGAGTAGAATATTTTGAAGTATTAAAGGCAAATGTAAATGAATACAAACGCTAATATCAATTTAGGATGAAGGTGTATATAAAGAATCCCTCCCCTGACTTTACGCGCGACTCGACGAGAAGCCTTGCTTTGCTTGTCTACTGCGTCTAGTGCGTTCCCTTTGGCGTAGCCGCTCTCTTAGGGCTAGGTAGGGGAGGAGTGAGAATATATGTAGTTTCACGAAGAATTGGTATAAGAAGTAAACTAGCTGGAAATTTTTGCCGATTAAAGTTTACGTAGATAGAGAAAATGCAATCTCAAAGTTTTCAATCTTTAGTTACAGTACCTAAACTATGGCTGAGTTTGTAGAGGTAGAACTCGAACGTCGGTTAAGGTTATATCAAACATTTTTGAAGTTGTACGAACACCACAGTAGCCTTCTAGATGAAATTCTCCAATTAGAAACTGTAGATAAGTCTTTATTGGCAGGGGTGAAATCGTTTTACTTGCAAGGTGTAATCGATGGTTCAACGGCTTATGCTATAACGAATTTGGATGAAGGCAAAACACAGACTTTAAAACAGCCGCAAAAAATCTGGACAATCGGACGCGATCGCACAAGTGGGATTCATTTGACAAATACTTATGTATCACGTCGTCACGCAGCAATCCAATATCTAGAAGATGAACACAGTTTTTCTCTGATTGACTTTAACAGTACTAATGGTTCTTATCTGAATGGAGAGCGGGTATTTCAGCCAGTTAAGTTAAAGGATGGTGATAAAATCCGCTTGGGAAATGTTGTCTTTTACTTTTTCTTGAATGTGAAGACTCTAACTTTGCCAACGGTTGCCGTAGAATTACTGATGCAATTGGTTCCCGATAAAGACCGAAAAGTTGATTTATCCAGCCACCAAAGCACAAAAACAAAAGTTTTCACAGAAGACCAAGACAGTACTGTGGAGATGTTGAAGAGTATCGGTTATATTGAGAGAGATTTTGCTGATACACCAGCCTCGCAATTATTCCATCTTGAATCTTCGCCGGAAATTAGTGAGTACTTTTTGAGCCAGCAAATACCAAATACTCCTTGTCGGGAATAATCAAGATAAACAAGATAAAGAATATATTTTTCCGATATTGCCTTTGAAGCAATTGTAGTATTTTGCTATTCCTTCAAAGGCAAAATTTTTATGTTGTTACTTGCACAAATCAACATTGGATTTAGCAGTGGTTCCATCGCAGGTTTATTTTATATACTACTGGGATTAATACACTTGTTTTTTGCCATCCAGCAAAATCGTTTCCGAACTTGGGTTTTGTTATCTTACCTTGTAGAAATCAGCTTTTTTGGTGCGATCGCTGCCAATGGGAATAAGTTAATCACGATTGAATTTATTTCTTGGTTGCCGTTTTTACTAGTACTTATTCCTTTCATCTTTTTCGCTCTGGCTAGGTTTGGCTTTTCCAATTCTCATAGAGGTATTTTTACAGAGATATTTGAGATTTTTATTATACCTAGCTTGTTAATTTTAGGTGGTTTAATTTTAGTGTTTCAAGGTTGGCGTTTAGACCCGATATTACAAATGCAAGCGATTTGGATGTTGATAATTATCACTTATTTTTTGTTCAAGTTGAGAACCAGAGAAAATAATTAGGTTTTATAAATATTGAAAACGCCTAAAATTTACCGACTTTTTCCAAAAATTGGAGTCACGGAGTGAACCCATCAAGGAACTTCCAGCAAATAAAATATCCCAAGTATATACTTACCAATCGTATCATTCGTAGGGGCGGGATTACCCCGCCCTCACCGTGGTGTCCAAATCAAGTTGTAATCAACTCCGATGATAAACGCTGAAATGACAACCTTTCATTTTGCACATCGACGAAAATTGTATCTCCGTCGTTGAAGTCACCCCGCAATATTGACTTGGCTATTTGGGTTTCCAATTCGCGCTGAATCGCTCGCTTCAATGGACGCGCTCCAAATACTGGGTCGTACCCTACTTCCGCCAAAAAGTCAAGCGCCACATCGGCAAGTTTGAGCGACATTTTTCTGTTTGCTAATCTTCCCTTCAATCTTTCGACTTGTAGCTGAACGATGTTGCGTAGTTCTTTCTTCTGCAATGCGTGGAAGATGATTTGTTCGTCAACCCGATTGAGAAATTCGGGACGGAAGCTAGTACGCATTGCTTCCATGACTCGGTGACGCATTTCATCATAACGGTTATCATCTCCAGCTAAATCAAGGATGTATTGGGAACCGATATTACTGGTCATAATAATTACAGTATTTTTAAAGTCTACCGTATGACCTTGAGCATCGGTGACACGCCCATCATCGAGGATTTGCAGGAAAATATTAAACACGTCGGGATGTGCTTTCTCAATTTCGTCGAAGAGAATGACCGCATATGGACGACGACGAATAGTTTCGGTTAATTGTCCACCTTCGTCATAACCAACATATCCGGGAGGGGCACCAATCAAGCGGGAAACTGCGTGTTTTTCCATGTACTCGGACATGTCGATGCGTACCAAAGCTTCTTCGGTGTCGAACATGTAAGCTGCTAATGCTTTGGCTAATTCGGTTTTCCCAACCCCAGTTGGTCCCAGGAAGATAAAACTAGCGATGGGACGATTTGGATCGGAAAGTCCAGCACGGGAGCGTTGGATAGCGTCTGCAACTGCGGTAACAGCTTCATTTTGCCCGATGACACGGTGATGTAATTCGTCTTCGAGGTGCAATAGTTTTTCTTTTTCCGATTCCACCAACTTGCTGATGGGGATTCCTGTCCATTTCGAGATGACTTCGGCAATATCTCCTTCGGTAACGACTTCCCGCAACAGAGATTTACCACTGCGCTGGGTTTGTTTGAGTTCGGTATCTGTCACCTCTAATTGACGGTGCAAGCTGGTTAACTTGCCATATTTTAACTCAGCAGCGCGGTTGAGGTCATAATCCCGTTCTGCTTGCTGAATTTCCGAATTAACCCGTTCGATTTCTTTTTTGATTTGCCCAATTTTGTCAATAAAACTCTTTTCAACTTCCCACTGGGCATTGAGCGATCGCTGTTCTTCTTTAAAATCAGCGATTTCTTTTTCGATTTTTCTAAGCGATCACGGGATGCGGCATCGCTTTCTTTTTGCAACGATAATTTTTCCATTTCCAGTTGCAAAATCTTGCGATCGATTTCGTCGAGTTCCTCCGGTTTGGAGGTAATCTCCATTTTCAACCGAGCGGCAGCTTCATCTACCAAGTCGATTGCCTTGTCGGGAAGAAAACGGTCAGAAATATAACGACTCGATAATGTTGCCGCAGCTACCAAAGCGCTGTCGGAGATAGTAACACTATGGTGGTTTTCATAACGTTCCCGCAAACCCCGCAAAATTGAAATTGTATCTTCAACGCTGGGTTGGTCTACGTAAACCTGTTGAAAACGACGTTCCAAAGCTGCGTCTTTCTCAATATATTTACGGTACTCATCCAGAGTTGTCGCCCCAATACAGCGAAGTTCGCCCCGTGCTAACATGGGTTTGAGTAAATTCCCGGCATCCATTGCCCCTTGGGTGGCACCTGCACCAACAACGGTGTGAATTTCGTCAATAAAAAGGACAATATTGCCGTTGGAGTCGATGACTTCCTTTAATACCGCTTTGAGACGTTCTTCAAACTCACCTCGGAATTTTGCCCCCGCAATCAAAGCACCCATATCTAAAGTGATTAACTGCCTGTCTTTGAGCGATTGGGGAACATCACCAGCAATAATACGCTGTGCCAAACCTTCTGCGATCGCAGTTTTGCCCACACCAGGTTCACCAATCAACACAGGATTATTTTTGGTACGTCGAGACAGGATTTGAATGGTGCGACGAATTTCGTCATCACGTCCAATCACCGGATCGAGCTTGCCTTCACGGGCAGCTTCGGTGAGGTCACGTCCATATTTTTCCAGTGATTGATATTTTCCCTCTGGACTTTGGTCTGTCACTTTCTGGCTTCCTCGAACTTGTTTGATGGTATTTTTGAGTTTGGATTCGTCTAAACTAAATTCCTTAAATATACCTTTGCCAAAGCGGTCATCCTTGGCGTAGGCGAGTAATAAATGTTCAATCGAGATAAATTCGTCTTGAAATTCCTTGCGGTAGCCTTCAGCCCTGTCTAGGAGTGTATCTAAGCTTCTGCCTAAGTAGACAGAAGTACTGGTTCCGGATATTTTCGGTTGACGCTGGATAAATTGCTCAGTTTTATCGCGAAGTGTTTGCGAACTCACACCGAGTTTAGTAAAAATACTATTTGCCAATCCATCCTGTTCCAGCAACGCTTTCATTAAGTGTTCGCTTTCGATTTGCTGCTGGTTATATTGTTTAACAATATCAGGAGTGTGGGCGATCGCTTCCCACGCTTTTTCTGTAAATTGGTTCGGGTTAGTTGGTTGCATAGGCTTTTTCTGGGAATGAACCTGTGCAGGCTTAGTTGCCTGTGAGGAGATAAGTTATATTTATTCTTTATATGAATATTGTAAAGAGGGGAGTGTAATTAGCTGGTTCGGTGTTCCCCTCTATTTCGTGTAGTATTACCGAAGAAAGGCAGAAGGCAGAAGGCAGAAGGCAGAAGGAATAAATTTTTTTTATGCGAAGTAGGGGCGAATGGCTGTTCGCCCTTATTATATTTTGAATGGCTGTTCGCCCTTATTATATTTTGAGATAAATTCCCCCTTTACCTATTTAATATAAAATCCGAGGTGATTAGCAACAGGGCGATACCTTCGGTAAGCTTCGCTAACGCGCATTGGTATTTTAGTATGGATGGGAGCGTTTAAAGTTTTGGGGTTTCCCTGTGTTTCTGGGTTTGCGACTACTAATGCTGTGGAACCACCACCATCGAGATTTACTGCTGTATAAACACCTAATTTTTTTAAGAATTTCCTTAATTCAATTTTAGTAATTCCTTCACTATAAAGTGGTTGCTTTCCATCTACTAAAACTAACCACAATTTTTTACCTTCTTTGTCGGTAGCTGCAACAACTCTTGGATAGGGTTTATCTTTTTGATTTGGAGAAGTTTTTGATTGACCACGATAAATTAATATTTCATCTCCGGCAAGTCCTTGAATTGTATTTTCTGGACATTCTTCACCACCTGGAATTTGGACTTGGTTGTTGTTAGTAAAGCACAAAACGTACCAGTTTGATTTTTGATCCGCATAAATTTTATTATTAGAAATTGTTTGTCCTAATACTGTGGTTTTATCTCCACTATGGGGATAATAATTCCACGGTGTGACTTCTCTAAAAGGACTAAAATAACTACCGTTTATTGCTAGTTGAACTTGAAATTCTTTGACAAATTCTGGTGTTGTTCTGGCTTTAGTTTCCTTGTCAATTATTTGTTTTTCTCCGATTCCGAAATTACCAATATCTGGAGTTACCAATGGTTTAATTCCAGGTGTATTTAAATCAATTGTCACTAAATGAATAACTAGAGGACGTGGAGTCGATTCTACCAGACGTTGATAAACAACTCCACGAAATAATTCTCGCTTTTCTTCGCTGCGGGATGGACGGAGAAAATGCACCCAACCATATATTAATACTGGTAAGGATAATAAAATAGTTCCGGTAATAAATGAATAGTTCGTTTTTTTGGTAAAAATCGCCACTGCATTGCCAAATTTGCTAATTTATTGGTAATTTGAATCAAATTATTTTACTCGAAACTAGAAAAAATGAATCATCGCATCGATTTTTGTAACCAAAATTTGCACAATCGTTCTTTTCCAGGATTGGAACTTAATCACGCAAACTTTAGTGGTGCTGATGTACGTGGTTGTAATTTTTGTCATGCTCAATTGCAAGGGGCTAATTTTCTAGGAGCTAAATTCGGTCAACCACCTAGAGTCTTTATTAGTTTACGAATAAGTGCATTAGTTGTTTTATTTGCTACTTTTACTGCAATTAGCCACATGACATTTGGGGTACTGGGCAATACTCCAGAAATACCAGCATGGTCGTATACTAAAGCTTTAATTGTCAGCTTGGTAATTTCTGGGCTAGGTGCAAGTTTGAGGCGAATTTTTCATCAGCAATCAATATTAGAAAAACTAATTACGACTTTATCGGGTACTACTTCAGCAGCATTACTTGGTTTTTATTATGGTGGCACTATTCAAATAATAATCTTCAAATTGCTGCAATATCAGCATTGATTACATCTATTATCGCAGCAGTTTTATGTTTTTGTTTTTTGAATGGTTTGATACGAGTATTTGTGGCAGTTGCGGGTTTTATTTGTAATTATGGTTTGGCTTTTTTAAATAGTAGTTTAGCATTTGCATATCTCAGTACCCAAAATTATTTTTTAGGAACCATTTGGGTAATTATAACTTTGCTTTTACTGGCTTTGACAATGCGATCGCTTAATTTAGCCATACTCGAAATCACCACCACTGGCATTACCAGATTTAGAGGTGCAAATTTAGAGAATGCTAAATTTGACTCCAACTTGAACAGGAAAAATGTTGATTTTACAAATGCGATCGCAATTACCGATTTATCAAAATAGAATTGAAGAGTTAGGAATCGAATAACTGGGTTTACGATACCCATTTATGTAGAAAAAGTTCATCTAACTCCTAACTCCTAACTCAAAACTCCTAACTTAATCTGCCGGAGCGCAAAATACTAATTATCAACCACAAACCTAATAAACTGGCAGCAGCAAACAAAATATTACTCAGTAAAGATAACTCTGGGGTTCTTGGATTACTAGAAATAATTGCTGCACCCATTATCAGTGAACCTACGAGGATACTAAATGAAAGTCGATTCGCCGCATCATCGGTTGTACGGCGAAAACTATCCAAACCCCGTACAGAAAGGTTCCACTGGAGTGTCTCCGATGTGACTTTATCTAACAATAATTCAACTTGCCGAGGAGATTGTAAAGACAAACTTTTCAAGTCTAAAGCTGTGCGTAACAAAGAACGCAGAGGACTATCACCTAACAATTGACGACGGAATAAATCGGTTAATAAAGGCTTAATTTCGTCAAGGAAATTGAGTTCAGGATTAAAACCACGGGCAACACCTTCGAGATTAGCAATGGTTTTAGCATACAAACCCATATTACTGGGTAAACGAATTTTGTTATTGCGAGCAACTTGGAGAAGTTCGTAAATAATTTGGGAAAAATTGATTTGAGTCAAACTGAGATTGTGATATTTCCGCAACATGCGATCGTAATCGCTTTCCAACCGTGCCATAATTACAGGCTGGTTTGAATCTGCAAGTTGGAGAGTTAATTGGGCACAACGTTGTGCATCTAAATCTACTATTGCCAATAACATCTCAGTTAAAACTTGCTGAGTGCGGGGATCGAGTCGTCCCACCATCCCACAATCTAACAGAGCTACGCGACCATCTTGAAGATAAAATAAATTTCCGGGGTGGGGATCGGCATGGAAAAAGCCATCTATATATATTTGTTGGAAAAAGGCGCGAAAAAGTAAAGTTGTAATGGCTTTACGTTCCTCTGCGGGGTCTTTACCATCCTTACCAATATTATTGTCCCCCACAATCGGGGCAGAGAGAATAGGGACACCATCAAGCCATTCCATCACCATTAATTTTGGTGTCGTTAAATCCCAATATATAGCTGCGATCGCAATTTGTTGGGGATCGAACCATTTGCTCTGGGATAAGTTGCGACGCAATTCGTCGGTAAAGCTAGCCTCGCGGGTAAAATCTAATTCTGCTTCTAAAGCCCGGCAAAATTCCTCGGCAATCGACTTAATTTCATAATTTTGTCCAAACTCAGTCCGGGCAACTAAATCGGCTATACCCTGAATTAAAGCGATATCCTGGGCAATTGTCGCATCAATACCTGGACGCTGGACTTTGAGGGCAACTTCACGACCATCGGCAAGGGTAGCACGGTGAGTTTGGGCAATAGAACCAGCCGCAACGGGAACGGTGTTTAAATTTTTAAATGTTTCTTCCAACGGTCGTTTTAATTGTTTGCGAATTAAAACCTCAACTTCCGACCAATCGACTGGGGGAACTTCATCTTGTAGAGTTGATAATTCCTCAATGTAAGCGCGACTAAGAATATCCGGACGGGTTGAGAGTAGCTGACCGAGTTTAATATAAACAGGTCCCAGGTCGATAAAAATTTTTTTGAGAACTGCTGGAGTAGGCAATTGGGGGTCTTCTGGCTTTCCACCTGTCAGTAATTTTCGCATATAACCCCAACCATTACGGAAGAGGACTTCGATAATTTCGCGTTGACGGGGAACCGTTTGGGTGAGGAACATGAAGTTGGGAGTTGGGAGTTAGGAATTGGGAATTGGGAGTTGGGAGTTGGGAGTTAGGAGTTAGGAGTTAAAAATAAGTCTAATGTAATTGTTTGTTTATACTCGTGCCCTGATTAATTAGTCTAGTTATACTAGAAATATCGAATTTTCTCTTCTACCGAGGGTTTTATTTCAAGTTATTAGCTGAGGCTGAGTAAAAATGAGTAATTAACGAATTAGGACTAGGATATCTAGATAAAGCTAATTTTTCCTCTTAATTAAACTCAGCACACAGCAATTTTAACTCAGTACCAGTTACAGTAACTCTTGGAATCGGGAATCACTTTGGAGAGTTTTCAGAACTTCCTTAATTTCTTGGGTACGGTCTTTTTTGACAACCAGGGTGACATTGCGATCGCGAACAATCACAACATCATCCATACCGATAGTAACAATTACATCATCTTCACTGCTGGCATAAACTATTGCCCCCTTTGTATCTAACCCTACATGGGTTCCCAGTTCGACATTGGGGGAATCTGGTGTTTTTAACAAACGTTCGATCGCATTCCAGTCGCCCAAATCATCCCAACCAAATTCGACAGGTAAGACGTATGCTAAATTTGTCTTTTCCATGAGAGCGTAGTCTATACTCTTTTTAGGTAGTTGGGGGTAAATATCAGCGCCATGTTGTTCCAGAGGTTCGATAATTTCCGGAGCATGAATACGCAGTTCTTTAAGAACAACACCCACCCTAAAAACAAACATACCGCTATTCCAGCTAAAGCGACCCGTAGATAAAAATGTTTCCGCAGTCTCTCGATTCGGCTTTTCAGTAAAGCGGTTGACATGATAAGCTGGCAAGTCGTTAAAGATACCCATCTTTTCGCCTTGCTCGATATAGCCGTAACCCGTAGAAGGGAACGTCGGTTTGATCCCCAGCGTCACGATCGCATCTGTGGTTGCTGCAAGTTGGCAAGCTGCGTTTAATGTGTGTGCAAAAACCTTTTGGTCGGCAATCCAATGATCTGCTGGAAAAAAGCCAATAATTGCATCGTCTCCATAACGCTTCTGAATTTCTAAGCTAGTCCAGGCAACAGCAGCTGCCGTATCCCTTCCCTGGAGTTCAACGAGTAAGTTATTTGATGGCAATTCCGGTAGCTGTTCGCGGACTCCTTGTGCTATCAAACTAGAAGTAATCACCCACAAGTTATCCCAACCATTTGCTAAATCTAGCAGTCGGTCAGCAGTAGCTTGGAGGAGACTTCGATCGGTACCATCAAGGCATAAAAATTGCTTTGGTCGGTTCAGACGACTTAGGGGCCAAAAACGCTCACCTTTACCACCAGCAAGGATTACAGGAAACAATACATTGCTCATATTAGCTAACAAACCTAATAAATTTAAAACATTATAAAGATTTTGCGCGAAGCAAACTTCTCCAGTTTACTGCTAGCTTTACCAGTGGCAAGTTTTCTACCTTGCATTAACATTGCCTGTAGGTAGAAATTCAAAATTGTTACGGAGTAAACATGCATACTGACAAAGTTTGCAAAGATTATACCCGTTAAGGAAAGTGGTGTTGGTTGAGTGGGGAGATAATTGTGGTTAAACAAGTAGGACGACAAGAAGATTGGTTGGAAGATCGAGATTTACGGGGGAATTCTGAACAAACTCAGGATGGAGCGACGGCAATATACCCAGATGAGGGTGTTTCCCGTAATCCCTATAGAACAGTGGGTTCTATCCCCAGCCAGCTTTATCAACGGTTAGGTTTACCCATACCGCGCTGGTTGTTTTGGATACTGACAATTTCTATCGGTGTCACCCTATCGGGATTAATGGTATCGGCTCTAGCACTGTGGACTCCTTTATGGAGTACGGTGGATCGAAGCGATGAGGAATTGCAATGGTCGGGTAAAGAGGCAGAAAAGAGCTTATTACCTGCGGATGTATGGAGCAATATTGCTGAATATAAGCTCAACCGTCCGATGAATATTTTGCTGATGGGGATTGAACCCGTAGCAAATAGCATTGATGGCTCCCCGGAAAGTTTTTCGGGAAAAAGCGACACCATGTTATTAATTCGCCTAGATTCGGAAGCGAAAGCAATACGGGTATTGTCGATTCCCAGGGATACGATGATTGCAATTCCCGAAAAGGGGTTAAATAAGGTTTCCGATGCCAATTCCCAAGGTGGTCCGGTTTTGGCTGCAAGGGTAATTAGTCGGACTTTAAATAATACTCCCATTGACCGCTATATTCGTATTTCTCCTAGTGGTTTGCGGCAATTAGTCGATCAATTGGGTGGGGTTGAGGTATTTGTTCCCCAATCGGCAGAAAACAAAGATGGTTCGCAGCAAAGTTCTACCAATCTAGTTAAAGGTTGGCAAAATTTGAATGGGGAACAAGCAGAGGAATTTGTCCGTTTTCAGGAAGGAAAAAGCGGGGATTTACCCCGTGTGCAGCGTCAGCAAGCTTTGTTGAAGGCTTTGCGGGAGAGGCTTTTGAGTCCGACTGTGACTCCTAGATTGCCGCAGTTAATTCGCGTTATGCGAAAATATTTCGACACCAACCTGAAAGTGGAAGAAATGATGGCTCTTGTCAATTTTTCTTCGAGTGTGGAGCGGGATAATTTCCAAATGACAATGTTACCGGGTGTGTTTAGCCGTTTAAGTGCCGATCCGAATAGTTATTGGATTGATTTAACTGGACAAGTTAAATTATTAAATGATTATACAGGTGTAACTATTGCGGGGATGCAACCTAAAGTGATTCCCTTAGCAAACCTAAAAATAGCGATACAAAATACTTCAGGGCAATCGGAACTAAGCGAAAAGTTGCTTAATACCTTGAAGCAGAAAGGTTTTAGTAAAGCGTATTTAGTCCCCAATGGCTCCGATACCCAGCGCGATACCCAAATTATCGTTCAAAAAGGCGATCGCACTTTGGGGGAACAGGTTCAAAAAGCTCTTGGTTTGGGTCAAGTTGAAGTGGCTGCTACTGGGGAACTTGAATCTGATATTACAATCCGTCTTGGTAAGGATTGGAAGTAGAATTATTTTTGGGAAAGTAAAAAGTCCGATTTTCAATAATTTTAACGTAACGCTATTCATCCCTACCCTGCCTCGCTGAGGGTAGGGATGAATAGCCACTTTGCTGTTGTTACTGACGGCGAGAAGGTTTCTAAATACGACAACCCAAGACATATTGCCAAGCACGAGAAAAATCTCAAACGAAAGCAAAAGAAATTAGCGCGTAAAGTAAAAGGGAGTAATTCAAGAAATAAATATCGTCAAGTTGTTGCTAAAGTGTACGAACGGGTTAGCAATTCGCGGCAAGATTTTTTACACAAACTTAGCTATAAGTTAGTCAGCGATAGCCAAGCTGTAATAGTAGAGAATCTTCATGTCAAGGGCATGGTTCGTAATCACAAATTAGCAAAAGCAATATCTGATTGTGGATGGGGAATGTTTACCAATTTCTTGGACTACAAGCTAGAACGCAAGGGTGCAAAGTTGGTAGAAATTGACAGATGGTTTCCCAGTTCCAAACTCTGCTCTAATTGCTTCCATCAGGTTAGTCAGATGCCACTGGATGTCCGTGAGTGGACTTGTCCCCACTGTGGCACTTGTCACGACCGCGATGGAAACGCAGCGATAAACATTTATTAGCAGAGGGTATCAGAATGCTAAAGGCGGAAGGTTCAGCCGTCTCTGCTGTAGGAGGGGAGGTAAGACCAAAGATGGGGCGAAAGTCTCATCTGCGGCACTCCCCCGTGAGTACAGAAGCCCAACCTTCAGGCGAAGCCAAGGTTGGGTAGTTCACTCACCTCTCCAATTCGGAGGGGTTTTTATTATGGTTTTTTTATAAAAAATATAGTAAGTCCATACAGATTATATTGAATTTTTACAAAAAAATAAAGCACTTTTTTGCAATCGCTGTAATGACGTATTTTCGTTCATCTATTGATAAGATTCTCAAAAATATTGAGAATAGACCCCTAAAATTCTCAATAAGATACCCAAAAAATAGCAACCAATATTTTGATTTAAAAAAATTATAGTTGAGTTGAAAATTTGCAGTCACATCTTATTAAAATAAGTATTTGCGATGGAATGTAACACAAAAAATTATGAAAGCTGTTTTACGTCGAATTTTTAGTTTGATCTGGATTTTAGCCCTTACTTGTTTGTGGGTAATATTTGATGCTGGTTCTGCCTTGGCTCAAATTAATACTATCAACTACAACAACGCTAGTTTAGAAGGTCGTGATTTTTCTAATACTGATTTAAAAGGCGTAAATTTTGTTGCAGCAGAAATGCGAGGTACTAACTTCAAAAACGCCAATTTAACCAATACTATGTTTACCAAAGGGGTGATGTTGAAAGCAAACCTAGAAGGGGCAAATCTGACAGGTGCTTTAGTCGATCGGGTAGCATTAGACGAAGCGAACCTGAGAAACGCCAATTTTACAGGGGCAACATTAACCCGCAGTCGTTTGTTTGATGCTGATATTACAGGTGCTGATTTTACCGATGCAATAATTGACCGCTATCAGGTGTCATTGATGTGCGATCGCGCTGATGGTGTGAATCCGGTTACAGGGGTATCCACTCGTGATAGTTTGGGATGTCGGTAGGAGGCAGAAGGCAGGAGGCAGGAGGCAGGAGGCAGAAGTATGACTTTTTCGGAAACTTACCTCTAAAAATGCCTTAATCTGAATGCTTTTGGCTTTATCTCTTAATTTCTCGGCTTTTATGTCTAAAATTTTTACGAAATTTTTAATTATCAAATGCGGATATTTATCAGCACTGGCGAGGTGTCTGGCGATTTGCAAGGGTCACTGTTGATTGCAGCGATGAAACGCCAAGCTGCTGGGTTGGAATTAGAAATTGTCCGCCCTCGGTGGCGAAAAAATGGCAGAGGGCTGGGCAACAATTTTGGGTAATACCAGTGGGATTGGCTCAATGGGGCTTTTAGAATCCCTGCCTTATATTTTGCCAACTATCAATGTACAACGGCAAGCGATCGCCTATCTCAAGCAAACCGCCGAGCAAAGTAGTTTGCCCAAGGATGCGGTTGCAACAACCAACAGTAACGATCTAGCGATTTCCACCGCAGGCAAAAACCTCCCCTTCAGCCGCGAAGGGATTGTGCAGCATATCGATCGACCTATTGTAGTCTCGCTTTCCATTGGAGATGGCAAAGGGACGGGCACCGCCTGGGGCTGCGACTTAAGCTACGACTACGTCAAAATCAATGCCGAATATACTACTTAGCGTTTGGCCAAGACTGTTACACGACCCAAAGAGTATAAAAGAGCCAACAAATATCTTCCAGATGTAGATGCAGATTATGTTATCCGTCAGCAGATAGCAACAATCAGAGAAATTGAGAAAAATAGGGATAGAATAATGAAAATTTTTATCTCATCTTCTGTTTTTGCCAAGACTCAAAGGAAAGCACAGTCATGTACGTCGACCCGCAAAAGCAGCGTCAAGAGCGAGAACGCCAAGAACGCGAGCGTCAAGCCCGAATCAAAGCCGAAAAAGACCGCCAAGCCAAACTCAAAGCAGAACGAGACCGTCAAAT
>JAAUPE010000032.1 GCA_012034595.1 Calothrix sp. CSU_2_0
AACAAGGAATCTTTATCTTTCTCCATGAATCAATTCAGGGGCTTGTATCCGTTGAGATAAAGATAAAAAGAAATATTCTTCTTTCTTTTACCTTTTTACTTTTGACTTTTAATTTAAAAGATGGTCAATATTAACCCCGTAGTGACATTTTTCGCTTTATTAATAGGTGCGAGAATTGCTGGGTTATTAGGAAAGGAACATTTCTTGCCGTTCCAATTGCTGTTTCGATTGCCAGGTTGTTAGAAATTGATGAATTAAAAGGTGAGACATAAAAGAGCGGTAGTCCATATCAATTGCGATCGAAGGGAGGATTCCCCGATTCCGGAATATGGATTGTTCTTTCATCAGTGTGGGGGATTGATAGTGATGCGACTTCACCCAAAGCCATTGGTCCATAGGGAGCAGTCGGTGGAACTGGATTTCCTAATGGGTCTACAGTATAAATTGGGTCAAGATTAGCGCTGTCTTGATAGCCTTTTCTCACCAACTCTTCGTAATCATTATCGATTTGCAATTCTTCTGTAAACTCCGGCAAATTTTCCGCCTGCTCTTTTGTTAGACCTTTTGTCTTCAAAAATATAAGTCTAACTTTTGACAATTTCTCTTCTAACTTGAGAATGTAAAAATTAACGATAGAAGTATTTTATAGTTAATTAGATAGTGTTCGGTCGAGTTAAACAAGTTAAAAATTTCAGCTATAACTATGCAAAATACATTGGAAGTAGAGACTGTAAATCCTAAATTAGAGAGAATTGCCAACATCTTACGTTTTGTTGGTTGGAGTAGTTTTTGCGTACAGATTGCTTTAGGAGCGGCTTCTGTCTTAATGCTTTCTTCGCTCCTTCAACAATTACTACTGGTACATTTTTTAGCCAAACCCAATACCAGAAACCGTTGGGATGTTCTAAGTCTTCGGGAGCGATCGCAATTCCACAGTTTTTCGAGATTTTCCTCCAAATCCGGTGCGGGATTTCTAGGAAGAATGCTCTGGTTGGTTCTTTGTAGAGGTGTTCGTATTTGATGTATTTGTGGATTTTATTGCGATCGCGAAGCGACTCCTTGCGAGTATCGCGTCTGGGTTTGTCTGGCTTGAAACATCCCCACATCATAGGATGGTAGTCATCGATTGGGTCAACTCCGCTACACCACCAACCACCGTGTTCGATGTGGCGATATTTCTTCAAGTCCCCGTCTCGTAATCTTCCATCGTTGCGGCGTGAGATTTTGGGACTATAAATCAAGTATTCGTATGATGTGGTTCCTTCCAAAGATTTGACGTTGAGAGCAATAATTTCTGGGTCAACTTTACTATTTATACCAATTTAATATGAAGCTGCATATAATAGGGGAGTTGCAAACTCCATAAATTTAAATCTCTATGAGCCGCCGATTTAAGATTGCGATACCACGAAGTGGTTGCCAAGGGCATCGCAGAAAGCGAAGAGGAATTAAAAAAACGTCTATAGACAGCTAGGTTAGGAAATCAAAAAGAAAAACTTCAGATGCTGTGGTGGCTCAAAACTGGACAGGTGACACCAGAACAGTTACAACAAGCAACAACGGAAGGTTTTAAATCTGTACTCAACTTGCGTAGACGCGAAGCGGCTTGTCGTAGACATCGCCTGATGAACAGGGTTTTTTCCACGACGAACCGCAACAAGCAGAGTCTCTCGGTCTCAAGTACGTGAATATACCTGTCAAGGTTGCAGAACTGAGCGAAGAATTAACTACAGAGATACTCAAGCAAATCGACGACCTGCCAAAACCAGCCTTAATCCATTGTGGAGTAGGGATGCGTGCTAGTGCGATCGCATTAATGAATGTAGCCACACGTCAGGGAATGACACCAGAGCAGGCATTTGAGAAAGCAGGACAAATTGGTTTTGATTGCAGTGCTAACCCACAGATGAAAGAATTTTTTAAGAACTACGTGGAAAAGCATTCCCAATCAAAATGATTGGGAAATCGGATTTTCAATTGAAAATCCGATTTATGACAATGTTGTATTTTTCTTCTAGAACCGTTCGTGAAAAGTGCGCTTAATTACATCAAGTTGTTGTTCACGTGTTAACTTAATAAAATTCACTGCATAACCTGACACTCTAATTGTTAACTGTGGATACAACTCTGGATGCTCCATCGCGTCCATTAACATTTCTCGATTCATAACGTTGATGTTTATATGATGCCCACCATCATGGAAATAGCCATCAAGCATTCCCACTAGGTTTTTAATTCGGTCTTCTTCTAACTTGCCAAGTGCGGTTGGTACTATTGAGAAAGTATTGGAAATGCCATCCTGTGCGTAGTCATATGGTATTTTTGCTACCGATGCTAATGATGCGATAGCACCACAACTATCTCTTCCATGCATTGGGTTCGCGCCGGGAGCAAAAGGTTCTCCAGCTTTTCTTCCATCGGGTGTATTTCCAGTTTTCTTTCCGTATACAACGTTAGAAGTAATAGTTAATACCGATTGTGCAGGTATAGCATCGCGATAGGTTTTGTGTTTACGAAGTTCACTCATGAACCTGGTAACTAAATGTACCGCGATGTCGTCAACTCGGTTGTCGTTGTTACCGTATTTAGGAAAATCTCCTTCAATTTGATAATCAACTGCTAATCCGGTTTCATTCCGTAATACTTTGACTTTTGCGAATTTGATAGCAGACAAAGCATCAGCAGCAACAGATAATCCAGCGATACCACATGCCATCGTTCGGAAAACGTCGCGATCGTGCAATGCCATTTCTAAACGTTCGTAACAGTATTTATCATGCATGTAGTGGATGACATTAAGAGTATTTATATAAGTCTTAGCCAACCATGCCATCATCTGCTCAAACTTGTGCCAAACTTCTTGGTAATCCAGATATTCTGAGGTAATAGGTGCAGTTTCAGGAGCGACTTGTTCGCCTGAAGTTTCATCTTTTCCGCCATTAATGGCGTATAACAAGCATTTGGCTAAATTCACACGGGCACCGAAGAATTGCATTTGCTTACCAATTCGCATCGCTGATACACAACAAGCGATCGCATAATCATCACTCCAGCACAAACGCATAATATCATCATTTTCATACTGAATAGAACTAGTATTAATGGATGCATTTGCACAATAACGCTTGAAATTATCAGGCAACCGCTCCGACCACAATACCGTTAAATTCGGTTCGGGTGCCGATCCTAAGTTATACAAAGTATGGAGTATCCGGAAACTGGTCTTTGTTACTAGCGGTCTACCATCTTCACCCATACCACCAACACACTCAGTTACCCAAGTAGGATCTCCAGAAAATAGCTCATTGTAGTCAGGCGTGCGTAAAAATCGAACCATCCGCAATTTCATCACAAAGTGGTCGATAAGTTCTTGGAGTTGGGACTCAGTTATGTGACCAAGCTGCAAGTCACGTTCAAAGTAGATATCAAGGAAAGTAGAAATACGCCCAATTGACATCGCAGCACCGTTTTGTTCTTTAACTGCTGCCAGGTATGCTAAATACAACCACTGCAAAGCCTCAGTCGCATTTGCTGCGGGATGGCTAATATCAAAGCCGTAGCTAATAGCCATTTCTTTGAGTTCAAACAAAGCTCTGATTTGTTCGGAAATTTCCTCTCGCAGACGAATGGTAAACTCATCAATGACATCAACATCTAACGATTCAAGTTGGGCTTTTTTATCTTCGATTAGACAATCAACCCCATATAAAGGAACTCGTCGATAATCACCAATAATTCGTCCTCGTCCATAGGCATCTGGAAGTCCGGTAATAATCCCATAGTGCCGTGCTAGACGCATTTGTTTGGTATAGGCATCAAATACACCGTCGTTATGGGTTTTACGATATTTGGTAAATATTTCCGCGATTTTAGGATTGAGTTGATAGCCGTAAGCTTCTAATGAGTCTTTAACAACACGAATTCCACCAAATGGCATAATTGCACGTTTGAGAGGTTTTTCGGTTTGTAAACCAACTATTTTTTCCAACTCGCGATTGATATAACCAGGATGGTGCGATGTAATTGTCGAAACGACTTCTGTATCAGTATCCAAAATACCTTTTTCGCGTTCGACCCCCATCAAATCCCGAACTTGCTTCCAGAGTACTTGGGTTTGTTCGGTTGCACCTGTTAAAAATGATTCGTCTCCCGTATAAGGTCTATAATTTTTTTGAATGAAATCACGGACGTTGATTTCCTTCATCCACTTACCAGGGCTAAAGCCGCTCCATTGTTCGAGCATATTATTAATACTCCTGATATATACTGTGCAGTTGAATGCGAATGTAGCAAAAATCAAAAGCCAATTTTTTAAAAAATTATTTATTCACTCTTCAAGATTAGAAAAAGATATTGAGGAAGTTGTGAGGATACTATCTTTGTTGTTTCCCTCACGATTTCTTCAAATTGTTTACATACGGTTGGGAGGTGTTAGGTATTCCCGTAAAGCAGTAGTCGATTTAATCCCACAGCGCAATAGTGGAAAAATGGTTGCATGGCACAATGGAAAAGTTGAACTGGTAGAGATTGATGCTGTTATCGCTCAAAGTCCTTTGTTGGTAAACACAAACAGTTATTTAGTTTCAACAGCGCTTGCCTTAAATATTTATCTAGGTACACAATAAGCACAAACTGTTACAGTTTTCGCCATCCTCACAACTTCCTCAAATTATATTCGTATAACTAACAGTGTAAGGATTCATCTAAGTCATTTTCTAAAGAACACAGCTTCCTTCTCTTCCGATTCCCAGTTGAAATCACATTCAAAGGATATTTTATGATGGTATCAACAACCGTAAATCCACAAACCGTAAACCAAAACTCTCCACAAGCACTGGTTCTACCGTTTGAAACAGTTAGTATTGCAGATATCGCAATTGTGGGAGGCAAAAATGCATCGCTAGGAGAGATGATTCAGCAATTGGCGAACAAGGGTGTGAAGGTTCCGACTGGGTTTGCAACTACTGCCTATGCTTATCGCTATTTTATTGAAAATGCGGGTTTAGAGAAGAAATTACGGGAAATATTTGCTGATTTAGATGTTGAAGACGTTGATAACCTACGCGAACGGGGTAAGCAAGCTCGTGGATTAATGCTGCAAACTTCATTTCCAAAGGAATTAGAAGATGCGATTGCCGAAGCATATCAACAAATGTGCTACCAATATGGTGCAAATACCGATGTTGCAGTTCGCTCTTCTGCAACTGCAGAGGATTTACCCGACGCGAGTTTTGCGGGGCAACAAGAAACTTACCTCAATGTCCACGGGTTAAAGGGTGTACTCGAAGCATGTCATAAGTGTTTTGCTTCGATATTTACTAACCGTGCGATTTCCTATCGTCAAATCAAAGGTTTTGACCATTTTAATGTTGCACTTTCAGTGGGTGTACAAAAAATGGTGCGTTCCGACTTGGCGGCATCAGGTGTAATGTTCTCTATTGATACAGAGACAGGTTTTAAAGATGCAGCATTAATTACAGCAGCTTATGGTTTGGGTGAAAACGTTGTTCAAGGCGCTGTTAATCCTGATGAGTATTTAGTTTTTAAACCCACCCTCCAACAGGGATATCGTCCACTAATTAAGAAGCAATTAGGAACCAAAGAAATCAAAATGGTTTATGACCTAAGTGGTTCTAAATTGACTAAAAATATACCTGTATCGCAATGCGATCGAGTTGCATTTGCTTTAACTGATGACGAAATTCTTCAATTAGGTCGCTGGGCATGTGTAATAGAAGAACATTACTCAAAGGTTCGCGGTACCTACACCCCAATGGATATTGAGTGGGCAAAGGACGGAATTACCCAGGAGTTATTCATTGTCCAAGCACGTCCAGAAACAGTCCAGTCACAAAAATCGCACAACATTTTACGTAGCTATAAATTATTAGCCAAAGGAAACGAATTAGTAACAGGTAGTGCCGTTGGTGAGATGATTGGACAAGGGAAAGCACGAGTGATTTTAGATATAAGTCAAATTAACCAATTCCAAGAAGGAGAAGTATTAGTAACAAACCGTACTGACCCTGACTGGGAACCCATCATGAAAAAAGCCAGTGCAATTGTTACAAATACAGGTGGTCGAGTATGTCATGCCGCAATTATCGCCAGGGAAATGGGAATTCCGGCGATCGTTGGTTCTGGTAATGCCACAAAAGTAATTCCTGATGGGCAAGAAATAACTGTAAGTTGTGCTAACGGTGAAACTGGTAGAGTCTATCAAGGATTAATACCCTATCAAGTCGAAGAAATCGCTTTAGAAAAACTTCCCCCAACCCCAACAAAAATTATGATGAATGTGGGGAACCCAGAGGAAGCATTTAGCTTGAGTGCGATACCAAATGATGGTGTTGGGCTAGCCCGGATGGAGTTTATTATAGCCAATCAAATCAAAGTACATCCTCTGGCATTAGTACATTTTGATAAGTTAGACGATAGTTTTACGAAGCATACAATTGCCGAACTCACTTCCCAGTATGGAGAGAAAACACAATTTTTTGTTGACAAATTAGCTGCTGGTATTGGTACCATTGCGGCGGCATTTTATCCTGAACCAGTAATCGTGCGCTTGAGTGATTTTAAGAGTAACGAATATGCCAATCTTTTGGGAGGAAAACAATTTGAACCCAAAGAAGAAA
This sequence comes from Calothrix sp. CSU_2_0, assembly GCA_012034595.1. Taxonomy (GTDB): domain Bacteria; phylum Cyanobacteriota; class Cyanobacteriia; order Cyanobacteriales; family Nostocaceae; genus Brunnivagina. Next base: position 6,639 of record JAAUPE010000032.1, read on the forward strand.
ACCCAATGATAGGTTGGCGTGGTGCATCGCGTTATTATGATGAACGTTATCGCGAAGGATTTGCTCTTGAATGTCAAGCTATGAAGAAAGTACGCGATGAAATGGGTTTAAAGAACGTTATTTTAATGGTTCCTTTTTGTCGTACACCACAAGAAGGCAAGCGTGTACTTGCAGAAATGGCTTGTCATGGGTTGGTGCGGGGAGAGAATGATTTGCAAGTTTATGTAATGTGCGAGTTGCCAAGTAATGTAATACTGGCTGCGGAATTTAGCAAAATATTCGATGGATTCTCCATAGGTTCTAACGATTTAACACAATTGACTTTAGGACTTGATAGGGATTCCGAGTTAGTCGCACACCTATTTGATGAACGCGATGAAGCTGTTAAACAAATGATTGCCAATGCGATACACACTGTTAAACAAAATGGACGCAAAATTGGTATTTGTGGGCAAGCTCCTAGCGACTATCCTGAATTTGCGCGATTTCTCGTTAATGAAGGTATTGATTCGATTAGTCTCAACCCTGATTCTGTACTCAAGACGCGATTGGAACTGAATAAAAATTAAAAACCTAACCCCTAACTCCTCCCTACTTGGGGTTGGGGAATTATAGAATAGTCAAGAAAAGATACAGCGAATCCACTAGTTTTAAAAAGGAGAAAAACATGGGAATTAATTCAGTCGATCTGGAAATTCCTGAAGGTTGTAATTTTACTCTTGATCGAATTGTTCATTGATAGATTATGCCCAGCAAATATAGAAACAATAAATGGTGTTAAGACAAGAAAAGAGTTTTTATACAACATTATTTATAAATTTTAAGGTAGGCAAGAGTTATGCAAAAAATAGATATTTACCAATCTATTGATGTGCAAGGTAATGCTATCGGTGAAAGTATAAAAAGTAAAAATATGAGTCAAGAAACAATTGCTAATTACGGTTTTATACATTCGGTAGAAAGTTGTGGAACGGTTGATGGTCCTGGTATTCGTTTTGTGATTTTCACATCCGGTTGTCCGCTTCGCTGTTTATATTGTAGCAATCCTGATTGTCGTTATTTGGAGAATGGTAGAAAAGTCAGCGTTGATGAAATTATCGCGGAAATTCAGAAGTATAAATCGTATATGGAAGCTTCTGGTGGTGGTGTTACAATCAGTGGGGGAGAACCACTATTTCAGTCTACCTTTGTTAGAGAAATATGCAAGCGTTGTCGGTCTCTAGGCATACATACAGCCTTAGATACTTCTGGCTTTTGTGATTTAGAATCTGCAAAATCTGTACTCGAATTTGTAGATTTGGTACTACTAGACATTAAATCTTTCGACCCAGTGACTTATACTAAATTGACGAGTGTTGCGATTGAACCAACGTTGACTTTCGCTAAGTATTTAGATGAAATTAATAAACCAACATGGATTAGATTTGTATTAGTTCCCGGTCTTACCGATGACCCAGAAAATATCGCTGGTTTGGCTAATTTTATTGCCCAGCTTAACAATATTGAAAGAGTTGAGGTTTTACCATTTCATAAAATGGGGGAATATAAATGGGAACAATTAGGTTTTGAATATTTACTCAAAGATACTCTCACACCATCGCCCAAACAAATACAAGCAGCATTGGATATTTTTAGGAATAGAGGCATTTTAGCGATTTAATTTATTAAACTTCACTTCCCTCCCCGCGAACCTACCGCGTGTACACAAGCCTTCAAAACAGGATAAATCCATGCAAGTTGCTAATCAAGTCACTAACATCGAAGAATTGGAAGTTCTTGTTCAACTGGTCAAAACGGCACAAGAGAAATACTCAACATTTTCACAACAGCAAGTCGATTTAATATTTCAAAGAGCAGCATTAGCAGCGAATACAGAACGCATACCCTTAGCAAAATTAGCGGTGACGGAAACAGGTATGGGTATTGTCGAAGATAAAGTAATTAAAAACCACTTTGCTTCCGAATTTATCTACAACAAATATAAACATGAAAAAACTTGTGGTGTTCTTGAGTCCGATAAATCCTTTGGTATCCAAAAAATCGCCGAGCCTGTTGGTATTATCGCAGGTATTGTGCCGGTAACTAATCCGACTTCGACAACTATTTTTAAAACATTAATCGCTCTCAAAACACGCAATGCGATAATTCTTTCACCCCATCCTAAAGCGAAGAAAGCAACCATCGCAGCGGCTAGAATTGTTTTAGAAGCAGCAGTTGCAGCAGGTGCTCCAGAGAATATTATCGCTTGGATTGATGAACCAACAGTAGAATTATCGAAAGCTTTAATGCAGCATCCAGATGTGAAATTGATCTTAGCAACTGGTGGACCTGGAATGGTAAGAGCCGCTTACTCATCGGGGCATCCTTCCTTGGGTGTTGGTGCGGGTAATACTCCAGCTGTTATTGATGCGGATGCTGATATTCAAACAGCTGTTAGTTCGATTTTAATTAGTAAAACCTTCGATAATGGCATGATTTGCGCTTCGGAACAATCTGTTATTATTGTTGATGAAATTTACGAGCAAGTCAAACAGGAATTTATTTGTCGTGGTGCCTATTTTGTTAGTGGTGAAGAAAAAGATAAACTTGGTAATTTGATTTTGAAAGATGGGCGATTAAATCCTGCGATTGTTGGACAATCGGTGGAAAGTCTGGCAAAACTCGCACAAATCGAGCTAGAACACGAAATACATGGTTGTGGTTGTGATACCTATTGCCCTTTACCTAGTAGCTATAAAGTCTTAATCGCTGAGGTTGAAAATATTGATGTTTGTGAACCTTTTGCATATGAGAAACTATCGCCAATTTTAGCGATGTATCGCGTTGCAAATTTCCATGAAGCGGTAGAAAAAGCCGAAAAGTTAATCCAATTTGGTGGTTCTGGACATACGGCGGTACTGTATACGAATCCAGCAAATCTTGAAGGTATCGCCTATTTTAAAAACATTGTAAAAACCGGAAGAATTCTAATTAATACCCCTTCGTCACAAGGCGCGATCGGCGATTTATATAACTTTAAACTAGACCCTTCTCTGACATTAGGTTGTGGAACTTGGGGTGGTAATACTATTTCTGATAACGTGACACCACATCATTTATTAAATATTAAAACAGTATCGGAACGAAGAGAAAATATGCTCTGGTTCCGCGTTCCTCCTAAAATTTACTTCAAGTCCGGTTCCATGCCTGTAGCTTTACGAGAATTAGCAGGAAAAAAACGAGCTTTTATAGTCACCGACAAGCCATTATTTGATTTAGGATTAGTGGATAAAGTCACAGCGATTTTAGAGGATATTGAAGTAAAATACGACATATTTCACGATGTCGAGCCAGACCCAACACTTACAAACGTCAACCAAGGTCTAGCTCTACTACGAAATTATCAACCAGATGTCATCATTGCCATTGGTGGAGGTTCACCTATGGATGCTGCCAAAGTTATGTGGTTGATGTATGAGCATCCAGAGGTGGAATTTGAAGGGTTAGCGATGCGATTTATGGATATCCGCAAACGGGTATATAAACTACCACCGTTAGGGCAAAAAGCAATGATGGTCGCCATTCCCACAACATCAGGTACAGGTTCGGAAGTTACGCCTTTTGCTGTTGTTACTGACAATAGGGTGGGAGTGAAATACCCCTTAGCAGATTATTCACTAACACCAAACATGGCTATCGCTGACCCTGAGTTAGTGCTGAATATGCCAAAAAACTAACTGCCTACGGTGGAATTGATGCATTAACCCATGCGATCGAATCCTACGTCTCTGTAATGGCAAGTGATTTTACCGATGGGTTAGCATTACAAGCAATTGTCTTATTGTTTAAATATTTACCAAAAGCCTACGAACAAGGAGCCAAGTGTCCCGAAGCGCGAGAGAAAGTACACTACGCCGCAACGATTGCAGGGATGGCATTTGCCAACGCTTTCTTAGGTATATGTCACTCAATGGCGCATAAACTCGGTGCAACCTTCCACATACCCCATGGGCTAGCAAATGCATTAATGATATCCCACGTAATTCGTTACAACGCCACCGATATACCCCTTCAAACAAGCTATTTTCCCTCAATACAAATACCCTCATGCTAAAGAACGTTATGCCCAAATCGCCGACCATTTAAATTTAGGAGGCAATACACCCGACGAAAAAGTTGAACTGCTAGTATCCGCAATTGAAAATCTCAAACATCAACTTGATATACCCAGCACCATCAAAGAATCATTAGGCGATGAAGAGAAGGAATTCTATACCAAAGTCGAATGCATGGCAGAACAAGCATTCGACGACCAATGCACAGGTGCAAACCCTCGCTATCCCCTAATGAGCGACTTGAAAGAGTTATACATCCTTGCCTACTGCGGTTGCCGTACTGATGCTGCGCTGTATCATGTAGAACCTTAATTTCCCAGCAGTCATAGCAACTCTTGGTAGCTTCACTTACGCCAATAAGAGCGGGACGAAAATGGTTTGCGTAACCTCTCCCACACTTCGTAGTTTGCCCGGAGAAGGCTTGTGAGAACACCGTTGGTCTTATCGTTAACGGGGAAGGAGGGTGGGGTTCTTAATTTTAAGTCACTCCAATTTACTAACCAATCCCAACATAAAACTATGCAAAGCCCCATTCCAATCACTTCAGATCGCGCTTATGATATTCTCCGTTCCGCATATCAACCCCTAGACGCAATATTTGCTCCCAAAACCATTGCTGTCATTGGTGCTAGCGAAAAAGAACATAGTGTCGGGCGTACCTTACTGTGGAATTTAGTGACGAATCCATTTGGGGGAACGGTATTTCCTGTTAATCCTCAACATAGCAGCACTCTTGGCATTAAAACTTATCCCAACGTTACCGCAGTTCCCGAAGCGATAGATTTAGCCATCATCGCTACTCCTGCTGCCACTGTTAATGGCATTATTGCCGAATGTATCGCCGCAGGTGTCAGGGGAGCAATAGTTATTTCGGCTGGGTTTAAAGAAACAGGAGCATCGGGGGCAGAATTAGAACAACAAATTTTAGAACAAATCCGTCGCAGCAAAATGCGATTGATTGGTCCCAACTGCTTGGGTGTAATCAATCCCCATACTGGCTTAAATGCTACCTTTGCCAGTAGTATGGCACTTCCTGGGAAAGTCGGATTTATCAGCCAAAGTGGGGCATTGTGTACTGCGATTTTAGACTGGAGTTTCCATGAAAATGTAGGGTTTAGCTCTTTTATCTCCATTGGTTCAATGCTTGATGTGGGTTGGGGAGATTTGATTTACTACCTTGGCGGTGACTCTTGTACAGAGAGTATTATTATTTATATGGAATCGATTGGCGATGCCCGTTCCTTTTTGTCAGCAGCACGAGAGGTTGCCCTTACCAAGCCCATAATTGTTATCAAAGCTGGGCGCACAGAAATGGCTGCACAAGCTGCAGTGTCTCATACTGGAACCTTAGCTGGAAGCGATGCGGCTTTTGATGCGGCATTGCGACGTTGTGGGGTGTTGCGAGTAAATCACATCTCTGAGTTATTCGAGATGGCAGAAGTTTTAGCAAAACAACCACGTCCAAAAGGTAAAAGATTAACTATTATTACCAATGCTGGAGGACCAGGGGTATTAGCAACGGACGCATTGATTCGTGATGGAGGTGAATTGGCTCGATTATCGCCCCAAACCCATGATGCCTTGAATCAATTATTACCTTCTTGTGGTAATCACAACAATCCAATCGATATACTAGGCGATGCCGATCCAAAACGTTATGCAGAGGCAATAGAAATTGCAGCCGCAGACCCAAATACTGATGGAATACTTGTGATATTAACTCCACAAGCGATGACTAACCCAACAGCAACTGCGAACTTACTCAAACCTTATGCCAAAATTGGGAAACCCGTTTTAGCAAGTTGGATGGGGGATACAGACATCGAAGCCGGAGCTGAAATTCTCAATCAAGCTTCGATTCCTACTTTTCCTTACCCTGATACTGCTGCCCATATTTTCAACTATATGTGGCGTTATACATATAACTTACAAGCTTTATACGAAACACCTATTTTAGCCAATAGCGGTAATCGCGATCGCGCCACTGCTTGTGCCATAATTCAACAAGTACGGCAAGCTGGTAGAACTCTATTAACGGAAGTTGAGTCCAAGCAGGTTTTAGGAGCTTATCAAATCCCCACCGTGGAAACAAGGGTGGCAAAAAGTATTGAAGAGGCGGTTCAAATCGCAGGAGAAATTGGCTTTCCCGTTGTCGCCAAGTTATTTTCAGAAACTATCACCCATAAAACCGATGTTGATGGAGTACATTTGAATTTATGCTGTGGCGATGCCGTAAGACAAGCCTACGAACGAATTCAATCTTCTGCTACCAAGTTTCTCGGAGCCAATCATTTTGCTGGGGTTGCTATTCAACCAATGGTCGATTTAAGCAAGGGCTACGAATTAATATTAGGTAGCAGTATTGATTCTCAATTTGGTCCAGTCTTGTTGTTTGGTACTGGAGGACAATTAGTTGAAGTCTTTGAGGATACAGCATTGGGGCTTCCTCCACTCAATACTACCCTCGCACGGCGAATGATGGAACAAACCCGTATTTATAAGGCACTACAGGGTGTAAGAGGTAGAAAATCAGTAAATTTAGAAGCTTTAGAGCAACTTCTCGTGAGTTTTAGTCAATTGGTCGTTGAAGTACCAGAAATTAAGGAAATAGATATTAATCCATTGTTTGTTAAACCAGGAAGCGATAAAAATTCCTTAATCACCCTTGATGCGCGAGTTGTTCTCCATAGCTCAGATGTTACAGCTTCGGAGCTACCAAACCAGCGATTCGTCCCTATCCTATGCAATATGTTTCACCTTGGAAAATGCTCAATGGGATGGAAGTTACGATACGTCCCATTCGTCCAGAAGATGAACCTTTAATGATTCAATTCCATAAAACCTTATCGGAAGAAAGCGTTTATTTTCGATATTTCCATCTCATCAAATACAGCCAACGTGTTACCCACGAGCGACTGATACGACTATGCTTTATTGACTACGACCGGGAAATGGCTTTGGTTGTTGATTATCATAATCCAAATACCGAACAGCATGAAATTTTAGCTGTCGGCAGATTGAGTAAACTGCACGGCACCCAAGAAGCAGAATTTGCGATGATAGTTAGCGACTATTGTCAATGTCAAGGATTAGGAACTGAATTATTAAGGCGATTGTTACAGTTGGGGCACGATGAGCATTTAACTCGAATTAGTGCAGACATTTTGGCAGAAAATACCGGAATGCAACATGTTTGCAGTAAATTTGGTTTCCAGATCGATCGCACAGATGATGTTTCTGTTTTGAAAGTAGGAATTGATTGTAAACAGCAGTTTTAAATCGTATCGGGTGTGCATCGCGTGAGTGGTGATTTGCCAACCCTAGATGCGAAAAAAGAGAGGTTAATAAATTATGTTAAAAAATAAATATGTGTTTTAGTTTTGCTTCCCTTACTATCATAAGTAGTTGTGCAAAATTAATTTCTCATTCCGGAAACTTGAAATCCTTGCGATTGCTTCGTTCCTCGCAATGACAATATGTAATTAATTTTGCCTAATCACTTAGAAAAATGATAATATATTTATCCACTATAATGCTAGGGCGTGTCATCAGTAATATCTGGATTCTTTTATGACTTGAAAATACCCTTTTCCTCTGTATAATTTACGTCATTGCCCACTTACAAAAGCAGGTTGAAAATGTTCCTTAGTGAATTAACACCCATATTTAAGCAATTTACTCAAAGCCCAGTATCTTTTATGGGTGGTTTTGTTTCTGGTGTACTGAGATTGAATCTTGCTGATGACCCAGTCAAAAGCTGGTTGAATCAACAACTTGGTACAACTTCTTACAATAGCTCTGATGTCCAGAATGGTAGAGCATCTGGTCCTCAATCTATCTCGATCGATTAGCCAAAACCTCACCCTGTGAACCTCAATTGGTCAAACAATTTTGGATTTTGGATTTTGGATTTTAGATTAACGGGTTCGGTTTCCGTACCGTCAAACTTTTCAAGACGGATTTTGGATTTATTCTCGCGTTTTAATTCGGGGGCTTGAGACCTGTTTAGATTTTACCTAACAGAATCCTCAATTCCATTTTCTAAAATCTAAAATCTAAAATTCGGTCACCAGAGTGAAGTTTAACTTATCGCATCACCCATTTGGGTGAACCAGCAGGAGGAAGGCAATTGAGTATTGATGCTATATATTTGCAGTGTAATGTTTGCGAAAAATGAGTATTAGTTCAGATAATCTCGCGAAAAGCAGGTTATCGCAGCAGACATTGTTTACCCTCATCAAGAGGATTATACTATGGCTTCAATACGTGAAATTGTCCGCAGCGCGATCGCATCTGGTTATATTAGCAATGCCGGAATTCAGCTATTGCGAGATTTACTCAAGTTCGATTATGAGCCAGAAGATATTGAAGCTTTGATGCGACTTAACCAAGCTGTGGTTACGGGAAGGGTTCGACAAGTTGCAAATGAATCGCATAAATCTAGTTTTAAACCGACTCGTCGTGGCATAGTCAAAATGAAGTTGGTCTGTCAAACTACATTTGCAGCTGTCATTGTGGGGACAATTGTTTTTGCAATCCCAAAAAATTCCCAGCAAGCAGTTTTCAATAACGACGTAAATACTATGGAAATAGATATTTGGCAAAAATGATATACAAAGAGAGACGTTGCACTGCAACGTCTCTACATCTGTTAATTTTTATTCTCTGATTTTGCTTCCAAATTTTCTAAACGACTCCGTAATTCTTTATTTTGCTGCTTTAGCTGTTCTAATTCATCGCGCATTTGGCTTAACGCTTTATCGGAGCCAATTTTTTTCTGCACAGAAGCTATTTCCTCATCGGCAAACCGTCGTACCCTACCATCGGGGGTTTGACTAGCAAGATTTTGTAAAATTGCGATCGCTTTGGGGGTTTCCATTTGCCCTAAAGCAACTACCACTGCAACTTGGGTTAAGAAAAAGCCTTCTTTTGCCAGTTCTTTTAATCGCTCTAATATTCGTTCCAAGTTAGTTGCAGTTTGACCTGGGGAAATTCGCCCTAATGCACGAATTGCAGTTAAACGCAACGGTTGGGGGACACCAATTTTAGTATATTGAAGTACCAAATCTAGTGCTGCTTCTGAAGTTTTGAGTTCAGCAAGTCCTCCGATTGCCCCGCTACGAATCACCTCATTCCAACCAGCTTTTTCTTCCAAAACTGATTTTAAGAGCTTAATCGCTTTTTCTTCCTTGGGTTTGTCGTCACCAGTTCCGGCTGAAACTGCACCAAGACTACGACATGCAGCAGCTTCCACATAATAACTGCGATCGCTTTGTTGAATGACTTCTTTTAAGGCTTTGTAGCTGTCACTAGTCTTGATTTTTGCCATTGCTTCGACAACTGCCCGTCTGACAAAAGCACTTTCATCTTTCAATCCGGGAATTAACGCGGCAAAGTTCTGTTCTAAGTTGATTGCGGCGATTTGCTTGGCAATTTCGACACGTACACCCCAAAATTTATCTTTGGTCAAAGCTGTGGCAAGTGCCTTTAATGCTTCCAATCCTCCTTTTTTCGCCAATGCGGATGCTGCGTAAATCCGGGAAATGGGGTGTGGATCGAATTCTAATTGCGCTTTTAATTCTGGCACAGGATACTCTAGCGCCACAGTTTTTAGGTAATGATTGCCAACATCAAAGCTGATAAATAGGGGCTTTTCTGGAAGTGGGAAATAGAAACTTTGTTCGGCTTCGTGGATACGAACAGTATATGTTGCCTCTGTATTTTCCCCATCTTTATAACCAAATCTAATCGGAATTCGCAAGTCGAACAAATCAGGTTGAGACTGTTTTACAGTCACCTTTGCCAGTTGAGAATCCCCATCCCAAGCATAACTAACCTGGTAGTCAGGATGTCCTCCGCGATACACATACTGGTCAAACAAAGCCATCAAATTGCGACCAGTAGCTTTTTCGATCGCCCTTAATAAATCTACCGTTTCCACAGTACTGTGGGCATTATCCCGGACAAAAGTTTGGATTGCCTGCCAAAATAAATCCTCACCCAATTCAGCCCGAATCATGTGATAGACACAAGCACCCTTTTCGTAAATGTGGCGATCATATAATTCAATTGCTTCGCGGTACACATGCGTCACCATTGGACGACGGTAACGTTCGGCATCTTCCGCAAGATAACCCCGCGCATCCTGTAACCTGTAATACGCAGCTTCATCAACCCCATACTCATTTTCCGTCCACATGGTTTCCGAGTATGTTGCCATTCCTTCCTTAATCCAAGCGTGAGACCAATGTTTAATCACCACCAAATCGCCAAACCATTGATGTGCGAGTTCGTGGACGACTAAACTTTCGGTGTTGCGGTTATCGATCGCAGCTTTTTCATCGAGCAAACATCGATCCGTTAACACCGTAGTTGAGGTGTTTTCCATCCCCCCAAAAATGAAATCATCGACGCAAACTTGGGCATATTTGGGAAAAGGATAGATATAACCGTATTTTTCGCTCAAAAACTCCATCATGCGGGGAGTTTTACCCATACTCCGCTTCGCTTCTTCCTCCCGTCCTTTTTCGACGTAATAGGTGACAGCTTTACCATTCCACTCATCGCGAATCTCGGCAAAGTCACCCACTGCCAGCGTCATTAAATAGGTGGGATGGATTTCTTTTTGTAACCAATGGAAAGTTTTGTAGTTGCCATTACTCTTAGTGTCGATTAATTCACCATTAGAGATAGCAACATAAGCTTTGGGAACACGAACCTTGATTTCACTCGTTGATAATTGTCCGGGATAATCGAAACAGGGAAACCAAAAACGCGAATCCTCATCTTCACCCTGCGTCCAAACTTGTGTCGGTTTGTCGGGATAATGCTTTTCGGGTTGGATAAAATAGATACCGCGCTGGGGATTTGCCCTTGAATATGCGATCGCAATTTTGATTGACTGATTAACCTTTGTCGGCGAGTCTAATTTGATGTGGAGTTGTTCACCGTCGTAATCAAAATCTTGCTCCACAGTATCGACAGCTACATGCTTAATCTCAAGGTTAATTGCATCTAGAGTTAAGCGATCGATACCATTACGAATTGGTTTGAGAGCGATCGTACAAGTACCTTGATAACTTTGTGTCTCAATATCAAGACTAATATCGAGAAATATATGCTCTACCTGTCCGGGACGATCGGGATTGTAGTGCGGTTTTGCACCTGGTAACTCGAACGATTTATGACGATGATTTTCTGTATCAAAATAAAACTGCGACATCGACGTTAACTGACCTTATAATCCTGAAAACTTTATTGAAACTAGATTTAGTCAACAGAGACAGTTACAACTGTTATGAAACCAATTGGTTTTTAACTATGGTTGTTTGGTTACTGGCAATGGGAGCTATTAGTTCTATTGTATCTGTCCTATATCTGGAACAATAGGTGGGAAAGAATAATCTAGGGAGAATTTCTTTGTTTGCCAAAAAATAAGGACAAATCCAGAAACAATCCCAACCATCAATACCCTCAATGCAGTGAGCAAAAATACTCCCAAGCACTTGTATAACTTAGAATATCTTGTTTGTATTCGGTTTTACATTGTTTATTAAAAAACAACGACATTACATTTACGGATTCGCTCCTTATACTGCTGAAGTAATACTTTGGAGCTGTTGTTTAGTCTGTTCGTTTGCAAGATTACTAATTTTATCAGTAATTACCGATAAATTAGTGGGGTTTATAGATTAATCCGAAAACCCCCCAATGACGCTTTCGTTTTTACAGATGACAATTTGACAAAATGAGGATACAGAAAAATGCCTGAGAATATGCCTGGAAACAAGTCAAAATTTTTAATTCCTGCTGTTGGTGCGACAGTGGTACTGGTAGGTGGAATTGCTGCCTACATGTATTTCCTTAAGGGACCTTCAGGCGATAGTTCCGGTGCGTTGGGTAGTGCTAAAATTGTGCCCGATAATGCCATCATGGCAACATATATCACAACTGAACCTCAAGCATGGGCAAAGTTGGAACAGTTTGGGACTCCCGAAGCTCAAAAGTTTGTATCCAAAGGACTAGAAAGTTTTAACAAGGATACATTAGCCAATGGTGGCATCACTTACGATAAAGATTTGAAACCTTGGGTTGGTGGTGTCATGGTGGCGCTTTTACCTCCAAATCCAGTCAAACCAGCCCAAGCGACAACACAAAGCGCTCCAGAGCCAAATGTGCTAATGGTGGTGGGGATTAAGGATAAACCTGCTGCTCTCAATTTTGCAACTAAATTAAAAGCTAATAAGGAAGTTCAAAATAAAGAAATTGATTACAAAGGTGAAAAAATCACCGAAACTAAAGGTAAAGGTCAACCTACCTATAGCGCCGTTTTAAACAATAATAATTATTTGGTATTCTCCCCCACCAAAGCCACAGTCGAACAGGCAATTGATACTCTCAAAGGGAAACCCTCATTTGCCAATAAGAAAGGTGCTAGCGATATTTTAGGTAAAGGTGTCGATCTAAAAAATACCGTCGCTCAATTTTATGTGCCTGATTATCCAAGCCTAGTAGAAGGATTACTCAAATCAAACCCGCAAGCAACCCAATTACCACCACAAACATTAGCGCAACTAAAGCAAGTTAAATCGATGGTTGCAGGCATTGGAATTGATGATGCAGGCGTACGGATGAAAGCAGTAGCTAGTTTAGACCCACAACTAGTTAAGTATCAATACGAACCAAGCGCCTCCAAAGTAGTTAATCAATTTCCCGCTTCAACGATCGCACTAATTAGCGGACAAGGAATCAGTCGTTGGTGGACTGCGGTTAACGAACAATCAAAAGATTACCCCGAATTTAATCAAGCTGTCCAGCAAGCACGTACCCAACTAAAAACCATCAATCTGGACTTAGACAAAGAAGTTCTGGGTTGGATGGATGGAGAATTTGGAATCGCAGCAATCCCATCAAATCAAGGTTTAACAGCAAGCGTTGGTTTTGGTGGTGCATTCGTATTTGACACGAGCGATCGCAAAACAGCCGAAGCTACCCTTGCGAAACTCGATCAACTGGTCAAGGTTCAAAATGTTAATGTTGCCCAGCGTAAAGCTGGAGATAAAGACATTACCGAATGGCAAGTACCGCAGCAGGGAGCATTAATATCCCACGGTTGGTTAGACCAGGATACGGTATTTTTAGCAGTTGGTGGACCAGTTGCCGATGCGATCGCAGCGAATAAATCCCAAACTTTAGATAGTAGCGACTCTTTTAAAACTATTGCGGGTTCGCTACAAAAACCAAATGGAGGTTATTTCTATCTAGACATGGACAAAACCATGACTATAGTCAACAAATTTGCCACAGCAGGGCAAGCAGTACCACCTGAAGCGTCAGCAATTCTCAATTCCATTCGCGGTTTAGGTGTAACTGCCAATAGCTCAGATAAATCTAGCAGTCAAATGGAAATGCTCTTAGCATTAAAACCAAAAGGAACCAAATAAATTTAGATTCAGAAACACCAAAAAATAAATTGTTCCGTAGGGGTGGGGTCTCCCCACCCATCTGTAATGATAAGATCGAAAAATCCGCAGCTAGAACATTTTATTTCCTAGATTATCTATCGAGATTCAATCGTCTGAGTTAAACGTTCGATCGCACCAGTCAAACGCTCTTGTGCCAAAACATTAGCATCTGTGGGAACTGCTTCTTCTGCCGCTTCAACTTCTTCTTTGCGCTTAAACTTTTGGATAGCTTGAATTGCAAGAAACAGTACAAAAGCAATAATTGCAAAGTCTACCATCGAGCTTAAAAATTTACCAACTGCAATTCCTGGTCCAATTGTTAGGGTTCTCCAGTCTTTGCCAGCAAGTGCTATAATCGGATTGACAAATGGCATAATTATATCTTCGACAAAAGAAGTGACAATTTTACCAAAAGCTGCACCAATAATTACACCTACAGCCAAGTCAATTACATTGCCTTTGAGTGCAAACTCTTGAAAATCTTTTAAAATTCCGCCTTTTCTTGCTCTTGCCATAATTTTTGTTCTTTTTGTTCTTCTAATTAACTAAATCGGGTTTGAGTTTACTGTAATTCTCTTCTAGACAGTAACAAAGATATTCTCTAAGCTTGCCGAGTCAATATTTACTAAATTTACGGATATATTACCAGTCTTTGTAGATGATAAATTCCTATGTACAAAAAATTTTAAAGATTACTCACTATCAACGCTAATTAATAAAGTATAAATTAAGTCAATTTGGGAATAAGATTTGTCAGACATGCGATCGGCAGCGAAATCTTGCTGAAGGATGTATCCCCCAGCAAAGTTTCGCGAGCTTAAGACCAAGCGCGATCGCATGACTTCGGATTACAATTAATTTTAATCAAACCTGCGGAAACTCCCCTCTGTAAAGCAAATATTAATCTGGTTTGCCAATAACTTTATTAACTTTATGACTATAGCTGTCAAAAACACCCCAGACTTACCATCACGCTTGGTAAATAGCATACTCTCCATCAAGCCTTTCGCGAACTTTGCGAAACACCAAGCTCGACAAATGATGATTAAACGTGCTGAGAAACTTGGTGTACCTTGGAGTTCTGAAGTCGAGACACTTCAACAACGAGATTGGCAAGAAGATTTTACAAAAATTAAAAATTCTCAGCTTACCTATCCAGATTACTATCTGACTTCATTCCATGCTTACGAAAGTGGAAATATGAGTTGGTTAGCTGCATTTGAACTTGAATCTGCTGCTTATGCGGTTCATGCTCGTCTTTGGGAAGATGGAGGTAGGCAGGGTGATGCAAAATTACGTCAAAGCTACCATGATATCCTTAAAGCTCAAATTTCCCAGCCTCCACAAACAATTCTAGATATGGGATGCGGTGTTGGGATGAGTACTTTTGCACTGCAAGAACTTTACCCCCAAGCGGAAATTACAGGCTTGGATTTATCGCCTTATTTTCTCACAGTTGCTCGATACCGATCGCAACAACGTCAGGCAAATATTAGTTCAAACATTAGTTCAAATATTAACCCTAAAATTAACTGGGTTCACGAGAAAGCTGAATCTACCAACTTCCCCGATGCATCATTTGATTTGGTATCAATTTTTCTCATGTGTCACGAACTTCCCCAAGCTCCTACCCGACAAATTTTTGCTGAAGCCAAAAGGTTACTACGTCCTGGTGGTCAGTTAGGGATTATGGATATGAATCCGCAATCGGAAGCGTTCAAAAAAATGCCTCCCTATATTTTAACCTTGTTAAAAAGTACAGAACCTTACTTAGATGACTATTTTGCTTTAGATATCGAGCAAACTCTGATAAATGAAGGTTTTCAGACTCCTGTAGTGGCTCGTAATAGTCCGCGACATCGTACCATAATTGCGAGAGTGAGTGCCTGATTTTACCCTTGATTTTCAGATTGATTTCCCACTTTCAATTGCAGCAGTAGCACCATCATTACTGCTGCTAGGATTTTACTATTGGCGATTGGGTTTTAGTACAAACCGTCGTTTGTTTCTGCTATTTTTATTATTTTTTATATCGGGAATAATTTCAGGTTTACTTGCCCTTGGTTTGCAACTGATATTTGAGTCATTTGCAGGACAAATTCCAGCTTGGCAGCGCTTTACAAGAACCCTACTAGGGGCAAGTATACGTCAGTTATTTGCGATCGCACCAATTGAAGAAGGATGCAAGTTAGCGGTTGCTTCTATACCTGTGTATTACTTGGAAACTCGTCATTCTTTGAGTAGTCGAACAATTTTTTTATGTGCGATCGCAGTTTGTTTGGGATTTAGCGCACAAGAAAATGTCGTGTACGTTTTTCACGACTCTGAATCGCTGTTCGATAGAATAATTGGTACACCGTTTCATCTTCTATTTTCTACACCCTGGATATTTGTTTTATCAAAGTATTGTTTCTTAAAAAATATAACTGTAAATTCACTTCGACAAAATTATCGAAAGTACTTAGGGGTTGCTGGTTTAAATTCAATAATTTGTCATGTATTAGTTAATTTATTGTCAACTGCTGGAGAATACATCAGAAATTTACAGTTCCTCAGTTACGGATTGTTTCCATTTTTACTATGGATGTTTTGGCGGTTTGAGCAATATTTGAATTTACTACAAAACAAACCTAAAATATCTTTAATTTCAGGCTTAACACGACAACATAGTTACTGGCAAAGGGGTTTAGTAGTCTTTATTCTCATGTTAGGAGGAAACGCAATTTTCGGGATGTTTGTATTAGTAAAAATAGTGATGCCGTTACTGTCAAAAAATATTTTTGATGCTGAAATTATCTGGTTTATTTTAAGTCGAACTGCGGTAAATTTAATTTTTGGGATTTTGGCAGTGGGTATTTATTGTTATTTACGTAATTTGGCGAAGAAAACCCAACCGTAGAGACGTTCCGGTGGAACGTCTATATTTATTTTATTAATTAATTTATTTATTTATTTTATTTTATTGTTTATCTTCCCATTTTTATATGAGAATAAAGACGCTCCACCGGAGCGTCTCTACGAGTTGCGGTGGTGGTGGTTTATACGACTGTTAAAACAGGCTGTGCGACAGCTTTTATTGCATTTGCATCAAAATCACCACAGAGAATTTCACAGGAATTATTCGGACTTTCAATTAACTTGATTTTATGCAAAGTTCCACCAATATTTTGAATAGGCGATCGCAATGCATTACTAATATATAAAGCGATATTTTCTGCCGTTGGGACAACTTCAGCAAAGAAAGGAACATCCTTATTTAAAAACATGTGGTCAAATGGTTCCACCACATAATCTTCAATAATTTGATTCAATGCACCCAAATCTACCAACATCCCCGTACGCGAGTCAATTTCTCCCTTCACAGTCACTTCCAATGATAGTTATGTCCATGTCCGTGAGTTCTCGCACACTTACCATAAATTTTGACATTTTCTTCATCGCTCAACTTCGGATGCGCTAACGGTGAGCAGCGCTAAAGTGAGTACTAACCGATAAATAAGCTTCCATACCATTCCCCATATATTCTGCCCAAAGCTCTGGATGTTCAAAAAGCTGCACCTTGACTAAGGGTAAATGCGGTGCTAATTTTTGCCAAATTACCCTTGCAATATTCTCACTAGTTGGTAGGGTTTCTTGAAACTCAGACCAAGCATCGTTGAGAAAAGAATAATCTAATTGACTGGTAACTTCTTTTTTAATTACATGTTTGACATCAGACAAATTTAATACCATGCCATATTCATCTAGTTCCCCAATCATGGAAACGAATAAGACATAGTTGTGTCCATGACCAGGAAATTTGGCACATGCACCAAATTTCTCCAGATTCTCGGTTTCGCTTAATTCCGACAGCCAATAACGATGACTTGCCGAAAACTGAGCGCGACGATTAATAATGCATTGCATGAGTACCTTTGGAGGAAAATGTAAAATTTCTTAATGATTCGCTAATAACAGCATAGATCAATTTTGTAAGCGCTTGTTAATTATTTTTCACTGCTGACTATAAACAATGATGCTAGGGGGTTAATCCAAAATATAAAATCCAAAATCCAACATACCAATAAATCAATATTTAAATCTGGTAATGATTAACTGCGATCGCTTTATCTAGAGTTTGATAAATCATGATAGGTAATAGTTTTTATAACTTATGCTAATTATCCCTAAATTCAAAGAATGCAATCGGAATGCGATATACTTCTTATATTAAACTCCGCTTACCGCAACTTCCTCTTTCCCAACTTTACTGATACATTTCCACAGAATCCTGTGCTTCATATAGCAACTGTTCGGCAATCCGAAACATTTCTTGCCCATTATGTAAATAACCTTCATCATAACTAAGTGGAAAATATTTCAACTCATCCAAACCATCGGTAATTCTATCAATACAATAGTAAATATGTGCCGCAGTTCTTGCTAAATTTGGGGGATTTGGTAAAGAAAGAAAACTATTTTGAGCTTTTTTAAGTTTTTCTCGACAGTCATCTAAATATTCTTGAAAAACTTCTAATAAATCATCATCAAAAGGGTCAGCAGACAAATCATCAATTTGTTGTGCTAGTGAATCAATAATACCACTTACCAATTCATTAATCGGATTGTAAATGAAATTCAGCCATTCTTCGATTTGTTCGTCAACATTGCGTCCAGTTTGACGATTCGCTTGCTGCTGTTGAGCAGTTGCTGTACGCTGTTGACGATTATTCACAAAATTTTGAGAACTTCGATGTAGTTTTCGATCGTAACTTTGACGGCTTTTTTCGTCACCTAAAACTTCATAAGCTGCATTTAGGAGAACAATCTTGCTAGGATTTTTAGTTTCTGGATTAATATCAGGGTGAAATAATTTTACCAAACGCCGGTAAGCTTGCTTTATTTCCGATTGACTGGCATTTTGATTAATTTGTAGTGTTTCGTAGTGATTAGTGTCTACCATTGCTTAGGAAAAATTCGGGATTCTTGAGTCAGGATTTAGGAATCAGAAGTCAGAATTCAGTAGGCATTCATACAAATACTAGATATTATTCAATCCGGTAATGTTACACAATAAAAACATAGTACTTCAACTTTACTTTCCCAGAAATTTATTGTACAAGTGAAATTCATCAGCTAGATTTTAAATATGTAGAAACTACTGATAAAGAGCCTGCACAATAAAACTTGATAATTTTAAAAGTACCAAATTTTACATACTGAATACGCATTCCGACTTTTGACTTCTGTATTCTTTCCCTACCCCATACTAGCAGTACTTCTGAGTTCTAAATCTTGAAACAAAGGCGTACTTAAGTATCTTTCTCCAAAACTTGGTTGAACCATCACAATTAATTTTCCCGCATTTTCGGGACGCTGGGCAACTATAATTGCCGCACGCAACGCAGCACCAGTAGATATACCCGATAGTAATCCTTCCTCACGTGCCAAACGTCTACTATATGCGATCGCATCATCATCGGTAACGCTAATAACTTCATCGATTAATTTCACGTTGAGAACTTGAGGAATAAATCCTGCACCAATACCTTGTATTTTATGTGGTCCTGGTTTTCCTCCCGATAATACTGGGCTATTCATTGGTTCAACTGCGATCGCCTTAAAACTTGGTTTGCGGGCTTTAATCACCTCTGCTACCCCAGTAATCGTACCACCCGTACCAATCCCAGCCACAAGAAAATCTACCTTCCCGTCAGTATCTTCCCAAATTTCCTCAGCAGTAGTTTCGCGGTGGATTTTGGCATTCGCTGGATTGCGAAACTGTTGCAACATATACGCATGGGGAGTCGTATCCACAATTTCCTGCGCTCGTTGAATTGCACCACTCATTCCCCCAATCCCTGGTGTCAACTCCAGTTCTGCTCCATATGCCCGCAACATCGAACGACGCTCGGCACTCATCGTTTCTGGCATAGTGAGTATTAACCTATACCCTTTCGCGGCTGCTGTCATTGCCAAAGCAATACCCGTATTTCCCGAAGTCGGTTCCACTAAAATTGTCTTACCTGGGACTATCAAACCCTCATTTTCCGCAGAGTTAATCATACTTATCCCTATCCGGTCTTTTACGGATGCGGAAGGGTTCATACTTTCCATTTTGACAATAATTGTTGCCACACAGGCTTCTGCCTGAGGTATCCGATTTAGCTGTACTAAAGGAGTACGACCGATAACTTCCGTAATGTTACGAGCAATTCGCATAATAATTAATTGTTAATTGATAATTTTTAATTGTTCTGAGTTAGTGTTTAGATAATTAATATTGATGAAAATTTCTCTGAAGTAAACATTATTTTGACTTCTCTCCTGATTCATGGTGCGATCGTATATACACAAATCTAATTTCCCTTCATAACCCAGAAATCACCCCCTTTTCCAAGGGGGAAACACCACAAGCGGTAGGGTTCTTTCAGACTTCAGATAAAATGATATTAGATAAGTTACTACTACCAATTAACCACTACTAAATGTAATACATAATATCCAGTCGCTTGTGCAAATCTCGCTTCTCACAAAGTTCAGCAAGACTATACTTTTGCAAAATTGAATTTGCAGCCTGACGAGCTTCTTGCCAAACCTCTTCTATGACTGCACCATCTGCCGATATGGGCTGGAGTTCTTCTTCACAAGTCCGAACATCTAAACCCTCAACACAAACTAAAACCTCAAAAATAGTAATTTTCCAAGGTTCTCGCGCTAGAAAATAACCTCCCTTGGAACCACGTTGGCTTTTAACCAAACCTCCACGTCTCATAGTCGCTAGCAATTGTTCCAAATAGCGATCGGGAATATTTTGCTGGGCTGCAATTTGCCTAATCTGTAGCGGTTCCCCATGTTGGTAATGGGTAGCCAGTTCCAATAATGCCAAAATTGCGTATTCTGATTTACACGATAGTTCCACAGGCAGCAAAAAGTAAAGTTAGTAAGTAATAAGTAGAAACGACCTACCTGGTCGTCTATAAGACAAACCCGGTGGGTCGTTTTTACAGGAATTAAAGGTTTAAAGTTAAAAATATATTTTATTTACGTTCAAAATTATGAATAAATATCTCAAACGTTTGACTCTTAACTTTTCAATCCTGTAAGAACAGCCGGGTCATCTCTGCTAATTCATCACTATTACTAGTATACTCCGGTTCTCCACTGGAGTTTGTCACTTTCTGTCGCTAAAAATAAAAATCCCCACTCGATAGCAGGGATTTATGAATTTTAGATTGTTACTCGTATGTACAAAAGCCTAAAGAACAAGCAACTAATAACTTACATCAATCAAAGAAATCTTAGAAAGTGAAGGTTGTTCTTAGAGTACCGATGAAAGCATCATCGTTATTACTACTTTGACCAGGTGCTGTCAACCAGATAACACCAGGAGTAATTGAGATGTTGTCGCTAATGCGGTACTTGTAGAAACCTTCAATGTGGTAAGGGATATCACGATTGCCGCTACCACCACGAGCCAATGAGTAAGGTTCAGCACCTGCAAAGATACCAAGCACGTTACCCTTCTTACCAAAGTCAGGAAGCGCGACACCTAAACCATAGCTCCATGCTTCATAGTCATCGTCAGAACCGAAACCAGTAACGTCATGGTAAGATACGAAACCGCTAATGGAGAGCTTATCGCTCGGTCTAAAAGCTAACGAAGCACCATAAGAATTACTCGAAGATGCGTTTGTATTGCTCATCAGGTTCGATTGGTTGGTCCCAACAACACCAAGGTTGCGGTTTAATGAGCCAATTCCATCTAGGTTAGGTACGTCACCAGTACCAGCAACACCACCACTATCAAATAAGGTGCTACCTGCACCATGATAACCGTGAACGTAGGTTGCTGCTAAAGCCACACGTTCGCCCAAGTTGAAGTTAACTTGTCCGAGTGCTGCGTAGTTGCCTTCAAACAAACCAGTACCTTGGCTGGCTTCACCTGGTGTTGCGCTGGGTCTATTTGCTTCCGATGCCAAATAGCCAACGGTAATCGAACTAGGCTTGAGAATACCACCACCTTTACCAAAGGGGAGATTCAACGCTGCACCAGCACCACCACCGACACGGTAGATAGGACTTTCCGATGCGAATGTCGAAAGAGCACCATTACCACCGTCGTAGTCTTCAAAGTAGGGGTTGTTGGTTGCTGCGTAGTCGCTGTGGATACCACCAGTCGCCGCAACATACAGTTGAGCGGGACCAACGGGGACGTAGTAAGCTAACCAATCAAGAGATACATTATTACCAGTGTCACCAATGTTAAAGGTTTGAAGACCTTCGGAAGTGCCGTTTGCACCACCTGGTGTACCCAAGTCTAAGCGGTTGGCGTTACCAGAAGCTAAACGGGTATGCAATACGTCCTTACCTGTGAAGCTGGTTTGTAAGTCTAAACGAACACGGTTTTGAAAAACAGTGTTGTTTCTGTCGCCAGCTTGGTCGCCAAAGGCATCGGTGACGGCGAAGATTGCTTCACCAACCAGTTTGGTAGTGGTGGAGAATTGGTTAGCTTCCAACTCGGCTGTGCGTGCTTCTAAAGCATCAACACGACCGCGTAGGGTTGCGAGTTCAGCGCTAAATTCTTCTTGCAAGCGCTGTAGGGTTGCCAAATCTTCTTTAGTTACCAAGTCAGCTGTTGCGGTGGCGATTAATTCGTTAACGCGATCCAAGCAAGCGTTTAAACCTGCGGCAAACTCGTAACGAGTTAATGCACGATTACCGCGATATGTTCCGTTGGGATAACCAGCGATACAGCCGTAACGTTCTACAAGGGATTGCAATGCTTGGAATGCCCAGTCGGTTGGTTGAACATCGGAAAATTGTGAAACCGATGTAACT
Source organism: Calothrix sp. CSU_2_0 (assembly GCA_012034595.1). GTDB lineage: Bacteria > Cyanobacteriota > Cyanobacteriia > Cyanobacteriales > Nostocaceae > Brunnivagina. The sequence goes on from JAAUPE010000032.1 coordinate 29,017, forward strand.
TGACCTTGGGAGTTGCCTTTCCCTTCGTTGCTGTACTTATTGATTTGATCCAGAGTGTTGACTTCGGTTTGCTGTGTCTGGGTTTGAGCAAATAACTCTGGTTTTTGAGCCGCTTCAATTGGGGTAACGGCTGTAAATACTGTTGCTGTGGATGTTTCTACTTTAGCTGTTTCCGTTGTCGCGGTATTGGGAGCAGCGTAAGCCGACGATGATAGCAAAAGCGTCGCGCCTAAAACTGCTGGGCTTACCACTAGGGATTTCCACAAAATATTTGACATCTTTCCTGTTCTCCTCACACCTTCTGTAGACATTTTGTTTGCTGCAACTAAATGTTTGGTTAATGCTACTTGATTGTTTAGACGTGCTTACCGGGGTAAAAGTGCCCATTACAATTTCAGTTTTAGCAAACCTAACTACAATTTTATAGTCAGATTAACAATTTATGCGATTAACTTATGAGAATAAAATTGCTTTATAACTTGACATTATAAACCACTATTTTCGCCCCATGACAAGATAATAGCGTTCACCAGGCGAACTGTCACATGTTATGAGAAGAATATTTTTTGAGCCGGATTGTGTACTGATAGTAGATTTATCCAAGGTTCCCGTATAATTCATCAACTAATGGTAGATATAGTCAAATATATTGATTGATATTCTTAGAGAGGAATACTTGATATTTTTCACATGTTGTCGAAAGGAATTACGATCGCAATTTCATTAAGACCTATTTGTTGTATCTACAAATTTCCCTACATTTGCTTAAAATAGGGTCAGTCCAAGTCCACTTCATCTGGAATAGACATTGAGAAACTCGATTTAAACAGGTGAAAACCGTAATTAATTACTACGCGATACGACAAAGCGGTTGCTAAGGTTATCGCAACGGCTATGTCAATTTTTTTAATAAAACTTAGGATATTTGAAGTGGCACAAAAGCAATTCATGTATTGGTGGGAAAAATGCTGGCATTTTATCAGGGTACATATGGCGATCGCGATCGTCATGTTGGGTATTTTGGCAAGCACGACTCCAAGTTCTCTGGCAGTTGCGACTCAATTGACGACTCCGACTAGGTACCTGGGAACACAACCAGCAAATGTAAGCGTATATCGTAGTCCTGATTGTAGCTGTTGTGGTGGCTGGATTGACCATTTGAAAACCCAGGGTTTTTTAGTCCAAGATTTTCCCACACCTGATATTGAGGCAGTAAAGCAAAAGTACCATGTGCCAAATGACTTAGCGTCTTGCCACACGGCAATTGTGAGTGAATATGTCATCGAAGGACATGTTCCCGCACAAGATATTCGACGCTTGCTCCAAGAAAAATCCCATGTTTCTGGTTTGTCTGTTCCCCAAATGCCTGTGGGTACTCCGGGGATGGAGATGGGAAATAAAAAAGACCCATTTAAGGTATTTTCTTTCGATTCCCAAGACTCAGTTGTGGTATTTAATGATTATCCACTCGGAGTTTAGCTGAACCAGTTTCCGTCCACAAAACAAAGACTGCGGGTAGACAGCAACGGAGGAGAGTACCCTAAAAGTATTATGATAAGTAATATCATAATACTTTTTATCTAAACTATTAATTACTAGCTTTAGCCTGAAACTCAGTAAATTTACCTCCTAACCCCTCAACAATATTTTTAGTATTCGCTTTCAGCATCTTCTGATAGGTGTCACCTTCGCTACCAGTTTCCCCTAAACCATCAGCAAAAATTTCTTTGTCGGAAACCTTTACCTTAGCTTCCTTCGCTACCGTTTCAATCAGCTTGGGATTGATGCTGAGTTCTGCAAAAATTGTCGGAACCTGGACTTTTTCAACGGTTTTAACAGTCTCTTTCACCCTTGCAGCCGTCGGTTTTTCCTCCGTACTAATACCCTCCAATGCCGCGACTGGAATACCGTAAGCCTTTGAGTAATATCCCAAAGCATCGTGAGTTGTGACTAAAGTCCGCGATGCGCTTGGAATTGTTGCTATTTGTGACTTAATCCAGGTGTCAATCTGCCCTAGTTCGGTAGTAATAGCTTTGGCATTTTTCGCGTAGAGTTCTGCATTCTCTGGAGCGACTTTCGCTAGATTAGTTTGAATTGTTTCCACTATACGGACACCATTTTGAGCATCGTGGAAAACATGGGGGTCATTTTCCACCTTGCCGTCTTCCTCAAACTTTTGGGGGGTAGGAACTGCCACTTCATCAACTGCAATTTTCGGCGCTGTGTTAGAAGTTGCTTGAACCAATTTCACTATACTTGGTTCAAAATTATAACCTCCGTACAATACCAGTTTGGCATTTTCAATCGCTTTACGGTCTTCTGGAGTGGCTTGATAGACATGGGGGTCAGCCCCAGGCTTAACCAAACAACTCAAGTCAACCGTATTTCCCGCAACTTGCTTGGTCAAATCACACAAGATACTGTTGCTTGCCACTACCTTAATCCCTTTACCACTAGCTGCTGCCGTTGATGGGGCGACGACGGGATTCGATGTAGGTGTACTCTGACTGGTTTCGCTACCTTCGGGAGTTTGAGCGCAGCCGCTAAACAAGCCAACAGTCAAGGCTAGTGCTGCGACTCTTGTAGTCAAACGTAGAGCTATATGCATATTTTGAAACACTTCTAAATTAGCTTATTGGTGTAAAATGATAATCGTTGTTAAACTAATGTATCATGCTAGAGGTTCTTGAATTAGCTGTCAACTATCGGGGGGTACAAGGACTCAATCAAGTTAGTTTCCATGTCGGACAAGGGACACTAGTCGGAATTTTAGGACCGAATGGGGCAGGTAAAAGTACTTTGTTTAAAGCGATACTGGGATTGATTCCCGCAGTTAGTGGTACTGTTAGTTACAAACACAATCCACTGCAACAGCAACTAGAGAAAGTCGCCTACGTACCGCAGCGATCGCAAATCGATTGGGATTATCCAATTACCGTTGAGAATGTGGTGATGATGGCGCGAACCCGTACCCTGGGCTGGTTTCGCCGTCCAGGTCGTCCGGCTCAAGAGGTTGTTAAAAATGCTTTGGAGCAGGTATCGATGTTCTCGTTGCGCGATCGCCGTATTGGGGAGCTATCTGGTGGACAACAGCAGCGAGTCTTCCTTGCCCGTGCTTTGGCTCAACAAGCAGATTTATTGATATTTGATGAGCCATTCGCTGGAGTAGATGTCAAAACCGAAGCAATCATTCTAGAGGTATTTGCCGAATTGCGATCGCAAGGGAAAATATTGCTAGTCAGTAATCACGATTGGGGGGAAGCATTGACACAGTTGGATAGATTGCTGTTATTGAACCAAAGCTTGATTGCCGATGGTTCTCCGATGGAAGTGATGACTCCTGAGAATTTGCAACGTGCTTACGGCAAAACAATCCAGAATCCACCGCACCAACATTCTAAATCAACATTTTTCTGTTGAAGTCACGAGTCCGCTAAAATTAATCGCTAATATTCAATAATAAAGATTATTAATCTATGCTGAATTGGTTATTAGAACCTTTAAGCTACGAATTTATGAGGAATGCGATCGCTATTGGTATAGTGGTCGGTATTCTCTGTCCGGTAATTGGGAGTTACTTAATTGTCCAACGGATGGCGCTTTTAGGGGATGTAATTGCCCATTGCGTGTTACCTGGGCTATCAATTTCCTTCTTTTTAGGAATTGATATCATGATTGGTGCTTTTACTTCTGGGATGTTGAGTACATTTTTAATCGCTTGGATTCGCTCCCAATCCCGTGTTACGGTAGATGCAGCGATGACATTCACCTTTTCGTCATTTTTTGCATTAGGGGTGACGCTGATTTCCGTACTCAAAAATAAGCTTGACTTAGATAGTTTTTTGTTTGGTGATATTTTAGGAGTCACATCCACAGATATCCACCGAACGCTGATGATTGCGGCGATTATTCTGGTAACAGTCAGGTTATTTTATAAGGAACTGTTGTTTTATACTTTTGATAAAACAGGTGCCCAAGCGGTTGGTTTGCCAGTAAACATGATTAATCTTGGCTTTACGGCGGCGGTAACGTTGACTATTATTGTAAGTATGCAAGCTGTTGGGGTACTTTTGGTAATTTCGATGCTGGTGGGACCAGCTTTGATTTCCTATTTGCTAGTTAAAGAGCTACATCAGATGATGTTATTAGGGGCATTTGTAGGAGCATGTGTCAGTATCGCAGGCGTGTATATCAGTTACTATCACAATGTCCCATCTGGTCCAGCGATTGTTTTAGTTTCATCTGTTCTATTCCTGCTAGCGTTGCTATTTAGTCCCTCTCAAGGAGTTTTAACTCGTCCGGATATGGCAACTAACCCAGGAACAATTTTTCGGCAATTGGGATTATTTAAAGGGAATAAATAATTTTTTTTCCGGTGTAAACACCACCACAGAATGGTCGGTATACTGAATGAGAAAATAATTAAGCCCTTAGATGGATACACCAACTATAACTGATGATATTTCGCTGCTCCAAAGGATTGGCAAACAGGATCAAACAGCTTTATCCCAACTCTATGATCGCTATGCCACAATAATCTATTCTATGGCATTTAGGAGTTTGCGATCGGTCGAAGAAAGCGAAGAAACTGTACTAGACGTTTTTGCTCAAGTATGGCGAATCGCCGAACGTTATGATGTAAAAAAGGGTAAAGCAGACACTTGGTTATTTTTGTTAGCTCGCAGTCGAATTTTAGACCGACTTCGTAAACTCAAGCGTAGTCAACCCTCATATCCGATAGAAACCGAATTAGGAGATATCCAAATTCCATCATCCAGCGTAGAACCTATTGAGGAGGTGCTACTTAACGAAAGACGCGATCGCATTTTATCAGCACTCACAAATCTACCAAAAGAACAAAGTTTAGTAATTGAATTAGCTTATTATCAAGGTTTAACCCATAGCCAGATTTCTGCTGAAATTGGTGTTTCTTTGGGAACTGTAAAAACTAGAATTCGATTGGGCTTAAATAAATTGAAATCGGTTTTGGGCATTGGAGTTTAGGCATTATTAAGCCTCATTCGCATCTTTAACTGTCCATATACCCAAACAATTATATTAAAAATCATATTATTAACTAGAAGTGAAACCTAAATAATGAACACTGAAAACCATTGTTTCTGCGAATTAGCTCCCCTCTATGTATTAGATTTACTAAGTGAGGCAGAGCGACTTTGGGTTGAGAAAAAATTAGCAGAATCTCCAGAACTCAGGCAAGAACTAGCACAATATGAAACAGTAATCACAGAAATTCCTTATAGTTTACCAATTTTACCAATGGCGACTAATTTGAAAAACAAATTATTTGCCCGCTTAGAATTGGAACCCGTGACACCCCAAGCAAATATAAATACTAGTGTAAACAGTAACTTAGCATCATCAATGACATCAGTACGGATGCGAGATGTGCAATGGCAAACTCACTTTGTTCCCGGTTCCGAAATCGCCATTCTGTATACCGATTTAATTAAACGCGAGATTGTCGGGCTTTTTCGCGCTATTCCAGGGATGAATTATGCTCTACACCGTCATGCTGCGACTGAAGAGATATATATGCTACAAGGAGATTTGGTAATTGGGGATGAGGTTTATGGTGCTTATGACTACATTCGCTCCGAACCTGGTTCAACCCATACACCGTACACCAATGGGGGTTGTATGTTCTTTTTCCGTACCTCAATGGATGATGAGTATCCAGATTTAGTAGAAGTTGGAGTTTAGTTATTGCTGAGTCTTGCCCTCAAAATGGAAGTTTGAAACGTCAATCATACAATCTTATGTAAAAATTGCTAGTATACTAAATAACCGCTCTACTTGGGAAAAGACTAGTATGCAACAGTCTACTTCTGGCTTTCAAGAAAACTTTGTTAAAAAAATTGCCAAGTGGAAAGCTGGATTGGCTGATTTGGGACGACGAAATCCTCTCATCAAGTTTAAGGAAGATAGTCCCCGTACTTTGGAAATAGTGACAGATGAACCAGAAATTCTCTTCCATAACCTGATAGAAGGCAAGAAAAAACTTAAGTTTCAAATGCTTGATAGTGACAATCAAGATATTATTCAGTCGAGAGGAACTAGAGCATTACCAGCAGACAGAAATCCTCTCGAATTAATAACTAAGCAAACTGGTAATGAGCAGCTAAAACGGCTTAAAAGATTACGTAGTGAAGCTAAAAGGTCATTTGAAGAACGAGGTGTGAACAGCTTATTTATAGCGATTGGAACCTTAACTTGGTACGACAAGGATAAACCAGAAGATGCTTTGCGATCGCCACTAGTTTTAGTGCCTGTAGAGTTAATTAAAGAACCTAGACTAGATATTTATAAGATATCGGTTTTAGACGAAGAGATTGTATTAAATCCAACTTTGGCGCAAAAATTAAAGCAAACTTTTGGTATTGAGCTTCCAGAGCAAGAAGCTATCCAAGGATTAAATTATAACGAGATTATTGACGAGATTAGAGAGCTATTAGCAGAACAAAAAACCTGGGAAATTAAAGAGAATGTATTTCTCTCATTATTTTCCTATGCGAAAGCTGCAATGGTTCGAGACATCATTGAAAATGAAGCTTTAATTTTTTCCCATCCAATTCTACAAGCAATTAGTGGCGATTTAACTACATATCAGTCTAATTATAGAGAACCTTTACCTGCGTCTACTCTAGATTCAAAAATTAAACCTCAACGAATATTTCAAATTCTTGATGCTGATTCTAGCCAGCAGGTTGTAATTGAAGCAGCAAAATCTGGTTCTAGTTTTGTGGTTCAAGGTCCACCAGGAACGGGAAAAAGTCAAACCATTGTGAATATGATTGCTGAACTGATTGGTGATGGCAAATCAGTTTTATTAGTTGCAGAAAAAGAGACAGCTTTAAGTGTCGTTTATAAACGTATGGCTGAATGTGGTTTAGACCACATGTGTCTAAATCTCCATCACAGTGGAACAACAAATAAGCGCATACTTATAGAGAATTTATCGAAAACTATTGAATATCTTGAGCAAATTTACAATGTCAAAAATGACTATCTCTTCTTTGAAAGGCTTGTTTCTACACGTCAATTTATAAATTCATATCTTACCAGTTTACACGTCAAAGAAAAACCTTTAGATAAATCACCCTTCGAGATATTTGGTGAGCTTTTGCAAAAAGAACGGGAAGCAGTTCCTAGCATCAGTATCACATTTTCTAACTTCAGTCAATGGAATCCTACTAAATTACAAGAAGCAGAAAATTTATTAAATCAATTAGCACAATTTTTGGATTTCTTTCAGGGAGAAAAAACAACCATTTGGGCAAAAAGTTCTCTAAACTCTTATTCCTATGAGCTTGAACTGCAAATTAGGGAGAAAATAGAGGGATTTCAGCAAGCAATTTCTTCAATTCAAAATATTAATCAACAATTGCAAGCAACTCTAAAAATTCAACCTTTGTCGAATTTGGAGTCTTTAGATAAGTGCGATCCAGCCCTATCACATATAATAAAAGCTCCCTTGAACTTACCAGAAAACTGGGTTGAAGTTGATATAATAACTGCTCAGAATGTCTTTGTAATTCTAAAAACAGATGTTCAAGAGATTGAAAAAAATAAACTTTCGCAAGAAGCGCAAAATTTACTCGGTCAGCTTTCTTCATTTCTACCCTTTTTAAGAGGAGAAAAAACAACTATGTGGGCACGAAGTAATTTAACTTCTTGTTCTGAGAAACTGAAATCAGAAATCAAAAATAAAATCAATAAATTCCAACAAGTACTTAATTTGACTCAAGAGTGTACTCAAAAACTTCAACTAATTTTAAAAGTTAAAATTCAGCCTTTAGCAAGTTTAGTAGATTTAGAAACTTGTTTGATTACTGTAAAATATATTTTGAAATGCCCATTAAATTTACCTAATGACTGGATTAAATTAGATATATTAACTGCTCAAGATGCATTACATCTTTTAAAAGCAGACATTCAAGAAATTGAAAAAAATAAGCCTTCACAAGAAGCGCAAAACTTGCTAGGTCAACTTTCTTCATTTTTACCATTCTTAAAAGGTGAAAAAACAACTATTTGGGCAGAAAGCACTTTAAGTGTTTGTTCTGAGACACTAGAATTAGAAATCAAGAATAAGATCAATAAATTTCAACAAGCTATTTTTTCGATTCAGACAGTTAGCAAGCATAACCAAATATTTTTAGAAATTCAGCCATTCTCGAATTTAGAAGAATTAGAAACTTGTCTTCCTGCCTTTAAGCATATATTAGAAATTCCATTTAACTCGCCAGAAAATTGGACTAGCTGCAACATTCCTAATGCTGAAAGTGCTATCAATAAATTAAAAGCAGATATTAAGTTTTTGTCGGAAAATGAACTATTTTTAAAACAAAAATATAAGCCTGAATTATTCTCCTCACAATTACCTAGTCTTGCTAATAGATATCAAAAATACAGTCGTTTTTGGTTGCTTAGAATTTTGAACCCAAAATACAGACGTGATGTCAAATTTTTGAAGAACCTAAGTATTGGAGAGAAATTATCTTCCTACAAAGAATTAAAACGTGATTTGTTACAAGCTGTTCAAGTACAAGCTGCACGAAATGAGCTTTATCAAAATAATTATCCTGCTCGTCAAGTTTTTGGTGATTTATTTAATCCAGAAGTTTCGCACGAAACTGAGTTAGAGGAAATTGAACAAGCTTTAAATTGGTTGGTTAGATTAGGACGGTATTCGATCAATCCTGATGCTGTGCAGCAAATCGTAAATTCTTCTTCCGGACGACACGAATTAGCTGAATTAGTTAAGAAGCTTGAGTCTTTCTCTGAAGATGTTAGACGAGGTATAGATTTTCTGCTTTTATACTTCAATGAGAATGATATTATCGGGCAATATAAACCTCGTAACCAAATTTTATTTGGCGAACTGCTAACTTTTTTAAATTTGGCTGAATCTAACTTACCCGATTTCCGTAAGTGGTTGACATACAAAGAAATATATAAGAAATTAGAAAACTTAGGAGTTCAAAATTTCTTAGATGCTTTAAGAGAAAATAAACCAAATCCGATTTTAATCATCAGGAATAAGTTACGTGATATTAACTATCCTCCTCGTAAGACTTTTGGGAATTTATTTGATCCAGAAGTTTCAAGTAAAGCTGAGTTAAAAGAAATTGAAACAGCTTTAAATTGGCTGGCTGATTTACAGCAGTATTCGATCAATCCTGATTCTGTGCAACAAATTATAAATTCTCCTGCCAAACGACGCGAACTAGATGAATTAGTTAAGAAATATAAGTCAACCCATAATAATATCAGGCAAGGATTAGACTTTCTACTGTCGCACTTCGATGAAAGTAATATCACAGATTCTTACTTACCTCGCAATCAAATTACTTTTATTGAACTAGAAAACTTCTTAAACTTAGCTCAATCTGAACTGCCTTACTTTCAAGAATGGCTGACCTATAAAGAAACTTATCAGAAACTTCAAATTCTGGGAACTACTAAGTTTTTGGATGCTTTGCGTGACAACCAAATTGAACCAAAATTGTGGTTTACAGTTCTAGAAAAGCGAATTTATCAAATATGTCTTGATGCTATTCTTGCTGTAAAGCCTGAGTTAAAGAACTTTAATATTGAGGTACACGAACGACAAATAAAAGAGTTTTCTAAACTCGATTATAACCAACTAGATGCTGCTAGAGAACGTTTAAAACAGCTTCATTTGCAACGCTGGCAAAATTGGGAAAAAACATCACTTGCTCTAGCTGAGTTACCAAAGCTGAAAAGAGAAGTAAACAAAAAAAGACAACATTTGCCCATCCGTAAACTCCTCAACGACACACAAAAAGGGACCCCAAATTTAGTTAAAGCGTTAAAACCTTGCTGGATGATGAGTCCACTTTCAGTTAGTCAATATATTGATGCTAATGTGGTACATTTTGATGTTCTCATTTTTGATGAAGCATCACAACTGCGGACAGAAGATGTTGTCCCTGCAATTATTCGTTCTAATCAAGTTATTGTGATTGGGGATAAAAAGCAACTTCCCCCTACATCCTTTTTCTCAACTGGAGACAGTGAAGAGGATATTAATGATGAAGATGATGCAAGCTATGAAAGTGTTTTGGATGAATGTTCAAATTTTATGTTTGGACGCACATTAAAATGGCATTACCGCAGTCAAGATGAGCGTTTAATAACTTTCTCCAATAAGTATTTCTATGACTCTGAATTAGTAACATTTCCCAACCCGGTTCAAAATCCAGATTTAGGAGTATATTTTAAGCATGTTCCTGATGGTATTTACGATCGCGGTGAACGCAGAGATAATCGACGTGAAGCAGAAGTAGTCGCTCAGTTAGCTTTAGAGCATTTTCAACGGGTTCCCGAACAATCCCTTGGTATTATTGCATTTAGCGAAGCTCAATCTGATGCCATACAGGAACAGTTGGAAATCCTAGCAAAAAAACATTCTAATTTTGATAAGTTTTGCAGCGATAACTCACCTCAGTTTTTTCTCAAAGCTTTAGAAAATGTTCAAGGTGATGAAAGAGATGCAATTATCATCAGTATTGGCTATGCTCGTGATTCTCAAGGTAAGTTTACTCTCAACTTTGGTCCCCTGACTAAGCAAGGTGGAGAACGACGCTTAAATGTAGCTGTAACGCGAGCAAAATGCAAAATTACCCTAGTTTCTTCTATCATTGCGGGTGACATCGATTTAGCAGGCAGCAAAAGCAAAGGTGTAAGATTATTACGCGATTACTTAGTATATGCGGCAAGTGGTGGTGAACGACTCGAAGCTAATCTTTATACCGATAAGCTTAAATTTGACTCCCCATTGAAGAAGATGTTTACCATACCTTAGTCGAGCTAGGATATGTTATTCGTAGCCAGGTGGGATGCTCCGGGTATAGAATTGACCTGGCAGTTGTAGATAAAAACCACCCAGGAGAGTTTTTGTTAGGGATTGAGTGCGATGGTGCGTCCTACCACAATACCCCGACAGCGAGAGACCGCGATCGCTTAAGACAACAAGTGCTGGAAAAACTAGGTTGGAATATTCACAGAATTTGGTCAACAGACTGGTTTCGTAACAAACCCGCTCAAGTTCTTCTGTTGAGAGAAAGGATACAAGAACTGCAAAATAATAGATAACTACCTTAATTCCCCAAAAAAATCTCAAATTTGCATCCATCCACAGATCCAAACCAAAATACCCCACGTATATAAATTTAGATGAGCGGCGAACGCAGGAGCAATAGCAAGCATAGCCATCATTGTTAGAGAATTCAACCTGAATTAACCTCTCCAGGTGTTTTTTCTGGAGTTCGGGACAGTTTGACATCAACTGTTCTCTAATTGTCTTGCCTAGATTCCACATGACATCATCTTTGGAGACATTACTCACCATGAATTTTGAATTTGACAATGAAAACGCTGAAAATACTTTGACCAAAAAAACTTCCCGTCGTCAAGTAGTAATAACTGGTGCGATCGCAGGTTTAACTACTGCTTTTGGTTTACCCCTACTTGCTGAAAAAGCTGATGCTCAATCATCTTGGAAAGCTAATGATATCAAGGTTCTCAATAATGCTCTATATTACGAACACCAAGCAATTTGGGCTTATGGTTTTGCTGCTGGAAAGTTAACGAATACAGATGTCGGTAAAGCAGTTTTGGCTCTCGCTCTCCGCAACCAAGATGACCACAAAAAACATCGGGATGTTCTCGCAGGAGCAGTTAGCAGTTTGGGAGGAAAACCCGTCAAAGCTGAACCTCAATATGATGTTTCTTCCTACATCAAGAAAGGTGAAGGAAATGTAGATAGTGATGTGAATATTGCGAAATTAGCTCTGGCTTTAGAAATAGATGCTGCGATCGCATATACCCTAGAAGTTGCTAAACTCAAAACTCCCAAATTTATGACAGTTGGTGCCAGCATTGGTACTACTGAATCTGCCCATGCAGCTGCGATTCGTGCAACCTTCAGAGCATTGGGAGTAAATATCGAAATTGTTCCAGCAGCTTTTGTAAGTGTGGCAAACCGTGATGCTTGGGTATTAAAAGTATAAATATTCTAAAAATTTTTTAGGGGATGTCAGACAATTTGCAAACAATAGACATCTCCGAAAATTAATTATGCGTTACCCAAAACCCTTGGTAGAGAAGTAGCAATGCTACGTCTCTACATCTTTTCTGGAGATGTCTTAATAGGTTTCGGTTAAGGTGATGTTCAGAATAAAAATTACCAGTCAATATGATTTCATCGTAGGGGAGAACGGTTGTACTCACGGAGCGAGTAGACGCGCAAGCGGCTTCTCTTTGAGTAGCAAGCTACGCCCTCTTGTATGTTTTTAACCCATTTGGAGTATAGCCAAAAAAATAAAATTCCGTACAGACTGTTCTCCGGGATTGAAAAGGACTAATCCAGAAACGCCTGAAATAGCCATTAAACTCAATGCCAACAAGCTCTACGTGCCAATTAAGTATAATTAATTGGCAAAAACAAAAATCTGCATTCATCCATAGAACCAAATCAAATTATTCGACGTATATGTATGTGAATGAAGATTTGATTACAACAACTAACTCTCAGCCTATATGCAGTTACGCACATCACAATCATCAATTCTCTGGCGGCAAGTTTGGGGTTTATCGGCAATCCTGGCAGCAGTTATGTTCAGTTGGATGGCTTATAGTCTCTACCAACCGAAAATTCTCCAGGAATTGGGCTTTGTCAAACTAGCAGCATGGCTGGGAATTATCCAGGGCTTGATGGGTGCGGTGCTGGAACCTTTGGTGGGGGGCGTTTCTGACAAAATACAACGTCGGTTTGGTAGTCGTTTACCGATGATTACAACTGGTGTGACTGTTGCAGGGTTAATTTTTGTCGCTACTTCTATATTACTAAGATGGCAAATTCCCGTGGGTATTCGTTGGATAGTTCCCGTACTCATGACTCTGTGGGTGATGTCAATGATTGTTTTTCGAGGTCCTGTAGTTGCTTTACTTAGACAAGCTGCACCTTTAGCTGCTTTACCGCAAGCAAATATGGTGTTGACTGTAATATTTGGGTTGGTTGGTGCTTTGTCACCACTGATGACTATTTTCCTTAATAGTGCTGGTGCTTCGATTACTTTTATTTTAGGCGCGATCGCACTCACAATCGGCGCTACTGTTTTATACTCTTCTACTCCGCGACATGTTCTTTTTTCTACTCCCGAATCTATTCAATCTCCCATTTCTCTATTCTTAATAAGTATAATTTTTGCTTTTGGTTTAGGAATTGGTTTGGAGATAAATTTACTGCTGAGAGTCTTTCCACAAATTATTCAGCCTAGTTTGAATAGTATTAACACTGATTTAATTGTATCTATTATTTTATTTATTTCGGCTTTATCTGTATTTCCAACAGCGAAATTAACTATCAAGTTAGGAGTAAAACCAACAATGCGACTGGGTTTGTTAGCAATTTTAGTTTGTTTGGGTTTGCTAGTATTTCATCCAGGTGGTATTTTCGCTATTGTGTTGATTTTGGTTGCTGGAGTTAGTTTTGGGTTGATATTTGAAAGTCAAATACCGTTAATTTTAGGAATAATGCCCTGCGATCGCGCTGGTTTGGCAACAGGTTTATATTTTGGTGGAATGGGTACAGCTAGTGCTATAGTGTCAATTCTCCAGCAATCAGCAACCCCAGTTACCCCTATTGTTGAATTTTTCTGGTGCGGGATTTCATTTGCGATCGTATTACTGTGTTTGACTATTAACAAAACACAAATCTAAGCAAAATCATAACGACTCTTCTGCTAGGACAGAGGCAAGAATTTCGTTAAGCTCTATAAGCTTTTCTACCAATGGAATTCTATTTTTAACTTGATTTCGTTCGTTGTAAGCGATTCTCCAGAGGAGACGCTGCGCGAAATAAAAAGTATTTTTTTACACATATGGAATGCCATAATACTTAAGTTATTTGCCGATATCGTTGTTGAATATCCTCAATCCCATACACCGCTTCAAACTTCAATCCTTGGGACTGATAAAACTCGGCTCCTCCTTGTTTGCGGTCTACTAGTGAAATTACTAGCTCGACAGTATAACCAGCATCGCGTAATCTTTCTACAGCTTTCATCGCAGATTGTCCAGTGGTGACCACATCCTCTAATACCACCACATTTGCAGCTTCTGTTAGAATCGGTCCTTCTATGTATGCTTGTGTACCATGACCTTTTGCCTCTTTACGAATAATCAATCCTGGGATTGGTTGATTTTCATAAGCAGAGACGACAGTAACAGCACTGACAATTGGGTCTGCACCCAATGTTAACCCTGCGATCGCATGGGTATTTGCTGGTAACATAGCTAAAAGTAAGCGACCCGTTGCTAAGGCTCCTTGGGGGTGGAGGGTGACTGGTTTGCAGTTGATATAGTATTTACTCGGTTGTCCAGAGGAAAGGACAAAATCTCCTTCCTTGTACGCTTTTTGGCAAAGTAAATCTAATAACTTGTTGCGTAGAGTATTTATGTCAGTATTTGCAGCCCAAGCTTCAGATTGCGGGAGAATTTCAGCAGGATAACTCATTACAGATAGAAAAAAATTGTGCTACACCAATGGTTGAACTCGCTTGAGTTCCTTTCTTAAGCATAAGTTAAGATGCGATCGCAAAGTAGAAAAAGTAGAGGAGTAATTATTATGGGTTTAAATTTTAGAGCAGTGGCTGGTCTTTTGGTGCTAGCTGCTGCAAGTCTACCATCGGTTGCTGTTGCTCAAGACAGTGCCCCTAATTATGAGACAGCTAGTGAAGTTCTGGAACGGGCTTTTTTCAAAAATAGTCCTGATTATTACCGAAATCAGGGTTTTAAACGTGATGTTGACTTGATTTTGGGACCAGGTTCTTTGTTCCGCAATTCTTTTCCAGAAAATGAAATTGAGCGGGATGCTGAATTGGTAAATAAGGTTTACCGGGATGTAATCATGCAGCAGGCTATGAATGACCCCTACATTAGAACCCCAGATTTACCCAATCCTTATAATACATCATTAATGATGTCCCCACGACTAAATCAAAATAAGCTCAAAAGTGGTACTGAGTTCCGCTTTGATGCAATGCCATCAAGATAATAAATTAGGAGTTAGGAGTTTTGAGTTAGGAGTTAGGGTTTAATTTTTTATTCTTAACTCTTAGCTCTCAATTTTATCAAATCCAGGGTACAGGAGTTGAACCTGTCTGGTACGAATTATGAGTTCGTTGCCTAAACCGATCGGCCAACCCTGGTTAATATGTAGTTTTTCAAAAAAATAACATACATTTCATATCTTAGCGTGCGATCGCAATTTTGTGTACTGTCTCACTGATGAAATAATGAATCATAATTGATAGAAATGAGTTTTTTTGATTATTCCTATAACCAATGAAAAGATTTCGCAACTATGGGAGCAAGCAAATTCGGGGATTTTTGACGACGCATCGCATTTTATTTGCCGTTGTCATTCTCATATTCGGACTTTTATCAACACTTTTGCTTTCACTTTCCCAAGGTGCGGTTCCTTTTAGCTTTGATGAAGTCTTACAAGCGCTACTTCGACAAGGTGAACCGCTTAAACAAACTATACTTTGGGACTTGCGTATTCCCCGTATTATTGCCGCGATTTTAGTTGGTTCTGCCTTGGGAATGTCGGGTGCGTTGTTGCAGGGTATGTTACGTAATAGTCTAGCTGACCCTTTCATTTTAGGTATTTCTGCGGGTGCGGGATTGGTTGTGATTGTGATGGTGGGGTTGCAAGTTTTTCAAGCATGGATTCCTCTTGCAGCTTGGTTTGGTGCAATAATTACTACAACTATCGTTATTTTTCTTGGTCGTTCGGGTGGAAAACTTGCTGTTGAAAGGTTAATTTTAGCCGGGGTTGCGGTGAGTTCGTTGTTTGGTGCAGTTCAAAGTACGTTATTGTTACTTGCGGAAGACGGACAAATTCAGCAAGCGTTGAACTGGTTAATTGGTAGTTTGAATGGAAGAGGTTGGCAGGAAGTGATAAGCGCAGCACCTTATCTGGTTGTTGCTTTAATTAGTGGATGTTTGCTAGCACGTTCTTTAAATTTACTTGCGTTGGGGGATGATTTGGCTGTGGGGTTGGGAGTAAACTTGATGCGATCGCGTCTTATGGTTGCAGCAGTGGCAACTTTACTTGCAGCAGGAGCGGTTAGTGTGAGTGGACTAATTGGTTTTATTGGTTTGGTTGTTCCCCACGGGATTCGTTTAATGGTGGGCAATGACTATCGTATTTTATTACCATTATCAGCCCTTGGAGGAGCTTGGTTATTAATGTTTGCGGATTTGCTTTCTCGACTCGGTTCTGTTGAATTACCTGTTGGTTCTGTCACAGCACTTCTCGGTTCTCCTTTGTTCATCTGGTTGCTTTATCAGCGTAAAGCTGGTGAATAGGGATTTTTCTAATATATTTCTCATTAAAATCAGATTTCCTATATTTTTTTGAAATCTAGAAGAAACACGATATACTATTACGTCTCTACAAAAATCCAAAATCCAAAATCCAAAACCCAAAAATGCCTTTAGAAGTTCAAAATTTAACTGGTGGTTACACGACAACACCCATTATCAAAGATGTAAACCTCAACTTAAAAACTGGGGAGTGGTTAAGTTTAGTTGGTGCGAATGGTTCGGGTAAATCGACTTTTTTAAAATTACTTAGTAGAATTCTTTCCCCCTCAGAAGGAGCAGTTTTATTAGATGGTAAAGTCATTCATTCCCAACCAGCAAATATAGTCGCTCAACAACTCGCATTATTACCCCAACAACAAACAATTCCTGCGGGTTTAACAGTGCGACAATTAGTGAGTTTAGGACGAACACCTCATCAACCTTGGTGGCAATGGGAATTGAATTCGGTGGATAGAGAAAAGGTAGAGATTGCGATTCAAAAAACTAAATTAGCAGAATTGAGTGAAAGACCAGTAGAAAATCTGTCAGGAGGAGAAAGACAGCGAGCTTTTTTAGCATTAGCATTAGCACAGGAACCAAAGATTTTGTTATTAGATGAACCAACAACATATTTAGATATTAACTATCAACTGCAACTACTGGAATTACTCAAAGAATTAAATCAACAACAGCAATTAACTATAGTTACTGTATTACATGAATTAAATCTTGCAGCTAGATACAGTAACCGAATTGCTTTGTTTAAACAAGGTCATCTTTGGGGTGTTGATACACCAGAAAATGTTTTAACTCCAGATGCCATTAATCAAGTTTTTGGAGTTGAAGCCTTAATAATTAATACTCCCGTTGGTTTACAGGTTTGTGCTATTTCATCCTTGTAATATCCTTACCACGACTACCCAAAACCAGTTTTAAGCACCCATCCCCGAATACCGTTTTAAACCCGCACGCCACAAAATTCGATTCAAACCAAAAAATAACAATATCCAGCCTATAATCATCGAAAATCCCCTCCAAATATCGGTTTCCAATCCGACCAAAAGACTCACAGGAAAATCAATTAAATAAGGGAAAGGTGTACATAAAACTGCTGCACGTACGGGTTCAGGAAACACCTTTAAAGGGGCAATTAATCCTGATAAAAACAAATAAAATAGAAACCAAAAATTTTCCAAAGCACTTGCTCGCTCTGTCCAAAATGCGAACATGGCAAATGTATATTGAATAATAAAGCGGAGAATAAATGCTAATAGTATGGATATGCTAAAAAGCAAGATTTGTGATAAACTCGGAACCCAAAAAGACTGAGGATAGAGGATAAAAAATAATGCTACCAACAATAGCATGAAAGGCACACGGGCACCACGTTCGGCAACGTGGGAAGCAAAATGATGCCAACCGGGGTCTAAAGGCTGTAATAATCGAGGTGAAAGCTTACCCTCAACGACTTCCCGTTCAAATTCCCAAATCACCCACACAACCGTAAATTGTCGCACCAGAAATACAGCAATAAAATATCGAGCAAAATCCTGAGATGACAATCCAAATTGTCCGCTTTGTGCTGCTTGAGTCCATACCCCCATTAAAATAATTGGTAGGGAACCCGATAAAACCCACAAAAGCAATTCAGCACGGTACTCTACCATGTAAGCGTAATTTACAGATAATAATGTTTTTATTTTCTTCCAAATCATGGCTATTTTGTTGATTGTTTTATTGAATACAGATGCTTAATATAAAGAGACGTGACATGTCTCGTCTCTACATCTAAAATTTAAATTTAAATCGACATCTACTTCCTTAAAAAAATTAAACAACTCCTGCCTCAAATACCTTACCAATAACTTCTTCGACTGGTGGCTCTGTGACTGTCAAATCTATCACTTCCAAATCTGATAAAATTCGGGAAACTGTGCGGGTAAGCTTTTCCTGTTCGACAATAAAACAAACAGATTTTCCCTCAACATGCTTGACATCACCGTAAAATTTCAGCTTTTCCTTAGAGACTGACTGTGCCAATTCTAGATGAATCTCCCGATACGGTGCAAACCTCTCTAACAGACCATTGAGGCTACCATCGTACATCAAAGTACCTTGGTGAATCATTAAAACGCGATCGCACAAAGCTGTAATATCAGCCATGTAATGACTAGTTAAAAGTACGGTGGCTCCATAGCGTTGATTATACTCACGTAAAAACTCACGGACGCTGACTTGTGCATTGACATCCAGTCCTAACGTTGGTTCGTCTAGAAATAATACTTGGGGACGATGTAACAATGCTGCAAGTAACTCCGCTTTCATCCTTTCACCTAAAGATAACTTCCGCACGGGTTGCACAAGTTTTCCTTCTAATGAGAGCATTTCAGTTAATTCTCCAACCCTTTCCCAAAATTCGCGATCGCTAATTTCATAAACAGCAGCATTGATTTTCAGCGAATCCAGTGCGGGTAAATCCCAAATCAATTGTTGTTTTTGCCCCATCACCAGGGTAATTTTTGCAAAAACTCTTCTTGTCGTCGCACTGGAACATGTCCCGCAACTCTCACATTCCCGCTTGTGGGATGAATTAAACCTGTGAGCATTTTCAGTGTAGTAGTTTTACCAGCACCATTTGGTCCCAAGAAACCAACGACTTCACCTGGGGTAATCTCGAATGAGACATCCTGAACGGCTCGAATTTGACGGTAGGTACGTCGGAAAAAATGGGATATTGTGCCTCGAAGACCAGATTCTTTGACTGCGACAGGGTAAGATTTGCTCAAGTTTTGAGCAATAATTATAGACATAGATTTGTTTGGCGGTAATGCACAAGCAAAATTGGAATTATTTGGTAATACTAATATATTATTTGGTTTTATTGATACATATATCTAAATAAATATCATGCTTCTGCTTTCGGGGGAATACTTAATTTTTCGGGGAAGTATTTCATCCCATAAGCACGACTTGGGTAAATCGTCTAAACTCCACTAGTTAGCGATCGCAAACAATGCTGTTGCTGCAAGTGCTGCGATCGCACGAACATGATTCCAGAATGTCCAGTTGGTCAGGTAGCTATTCCATAAGCTCGTTCCTTCTGTACTGCCCGGTTCGACCTTCCCCAGCGCATCGTTGAGCGGTACATTGAACATAATTGTCACACCGAATGTACCAAATAAATAAAGCAAGCTGCCGATGAACCAGTAGATAACACCGGGTTGAAGCAAATTTAAAAGTGAAAAAACTAAAAGAAAGACACAAACCGCAGATGTTCCCAAAAATACTCCCATGAACAACGGATTAATTACTGTGAGATTAATCGATTGCATCGCGGCAATACCCTGGGCAGATGGAAGTTTAGCCAAGGCACTCATTACAAAAGTTGAAAAAGCGAAAAAGACTCCAGCAATTAACCCACAACCCAGAACAGCACAAAGCTTTAATATAAGCATAAAATTTCCTGTGGATTATTTGTCTAAAGTCTTTTGATTAGGTAGTTTCAGACGAACTAAAGTACCTATATTTTAGCTTTTTGTGATACCACGAAGAGCTTGCTAAGGGTATTACGTACAGCACTGCCTAATTACGGCAAATCGCAGTTTTAATTTCAACCTTGTAATTAGAGAAATTTATCTCCGTTGGTAGTAAGCCGTCATAAACCCTTGCCATTTCCCATTATCATCCAAGATATATGATGTCATAGTCCAACAGTCTTCACTTACAAATTCGATCGCATCCCTATACTTCGCCATCTTCCCTTCACCACTCATTGCTGGACCTTCTGAATCAAGTATTAAGACTTTTTGAGTGGCATCTAGTTCACCATCGTACACCCAGAGGTGGGTCATCATCGATCCTACAAATGTGCCAGTATATCGCTTTGTTTCCGAGTTATAGCCAAGTGTGATTATGGTTGTCGCTGCACCACATCCCGGCATGTCACCCTGTCCTTCAGCTAAAATCCAGAGTCCACCAAGCGATCGCACGCTCTCTGTTCCTACCGCTTTTTCGGGAGGTCGATCCGCTCCCATAGTCACCTCTACTTCATACGTCCAGTCACCGACAAGCTTCATTAGCCACTGATGTTCATTTTGCGGTTCAGCTCTCATTGTTGAGTCCTGTTGGATTGTGTTTGTCTCCATTGCTTTATCTCCTTTTTATACTTGCGTAATTAATTATTTACGGTTGCTTTGCTAGCAAACAAGACTTCGATCCGCTTGTCTATCTCTGCAGATGGTACATCCTCTTGGTGAGTCCCAATCCACCAATGATTCCCGGTTGGGTCTTTTACTCCCGCAGCGCGATCGCCATAAAACTCATCTTTTGGTTCCATGATTGAACTAGCACCCGCTTGCATTGCCCGCTCGTAAGTTGCGTCAGCATTTTCAACATACAAGTGAATCATACTCGGCATCGGTTTAAACTCACCCATTGCTTCGCTCAACATTATCATTGAGTCACCAATTCTCACCTCGGCATTCATAATGCAGCCTTCTGGATGCATAGTACGGCGAATTTCCTGGGCTGCAAATCCCTGTTTGAGAAACTCGATTAGGGTTTCTGCTCCTTCCACGATTAGGTAGGGTGTAACAGTGCGATAACCTTCAGGAATCGGGCTGACTGCCATAATTTTTATCCTCTTACACTAGAACAAATGTATTGTATCGTGATTGAATTTAATTGTCCATGTAGTTATATCTGCAAAAACTTCTCAAAATGGTCAAATATGGGGTGAAACTCCATAATTACACTGGTTTATTCATACTTGCGTCATTTTTATTTTGACGGTTATATAAGTAGCTTGTCATTGCGAGCGAAATGGAGCAACGCAATCGCAAGGGTTTCAGGTGACACATAATTAATTTTCGGAGATGTCTATTATGCTGCACTGCGACCAGTTGAGCAATTTGAGGATGAGTAGATGCGATCGCTATTCTCAAAATTTGCCGATCTGTTTTTTCCATTCTGCTCTCAAAACAGCAAAATCAGCAGCATATAACTCCTGTGCGATCGCGAAATTTTTGTTTTATTTTTGTTTTAACCAATCCGCTTCAACTCCTCTAAAATTTCCGCAGCAGATTGATAGCGATCGCTAAAGTGATAGCACACCATTTTATCGATAATTGCTGCGATCGCATCGCTAACTTTGGCTAAATTTCGCCATTCCACGCTACCTGTATCGGGGTCAATTTCTAAGGAGTGGGGTTGTACTCCTGTTAATGCTTGAATCGCAATCATCCCCAATGCAAAAATATCACTGGATAAACGCGGATGTCCCACCAGTTGTTCTGGTGCTGCATAACCTCTGGTTCCAATTGCAACTGTGGCTAGTTCGGTTTTTTCGGTGTTGGCTGGTTGCATTGTTTTCACTGCACCAAAGTCAATCAATACCAACTTATTATCTTGGGAATTGCGAATAATATTTTCGGGTTTGATATCACGATGAATAACCCGATGTTCGTGGACAAATTTCAGCACATGTAAAAGACTTTTGAGCATTTCAATTACATATTTTTCATCTTTAGCGGTTTTTACCGATGATAATTCTTGATTCAGTGTTTTTCCTTTTATATACTCCTGAACCAAATAAAATTCTTGATTCTCTTCAAAAAATGCTAGCAAGTCAGGAATTTGAATATGTTTACCCAGAATCAATAAAATCTCAGCTTCCGCATCAAATAACCTCCGAGCTACTTCCATAAATCGAGTATCTCGACGTGCTGGCATTAATTGTTTCACCACACAAGTGGGATTACCTGGACGTTGGGTATCTTTTGCTAAATAAGTACAGCCAAATCCCCCAGAACCCAAAACGCGACTAATTTCGTATCTACCACTAAGGAGAAAATCTCCGGTGTTACGTTGGGGTGTATCAACTATTGCATTGCTTGGTAAGGATGTATCGGAAATGCGGGTGTTTTCTTTGAGTAAAGCACTTAATTGTGCGATCGCTTCTTGTTGTTTTTCAACTTGGAGGATAATTATTCTGGTTTCGATTTGGGTACGGTAGGATGAATATGCCATGACACCGACACCTGTCATCAATAAAGCCATTGCTGGGGGTACTAAGGGAAGCCAACCAGCTTGGAGAAACAGTAAATAACAGATTCCCAGCAATCCACCTAAACTTGTTGCACCAACAACTAATAGCATCATCGGGTTACGATTTCGCCAAGCTAAAACACCACCAAAAACTGCCCAAAGCCATATCCAACCGATTTCTTGCCAATCGAGTAAATACCAAATTTGTGGTTGACCATCGAGAGCAGTGCTGAGTATCTGACTGACTGTCTGTGCTTGGATAAAGACTGTTGGTGTCCCAAAGGGTTGGTTCGTCAGGGTACTATAAGGTGTCGAAACACCTGGCTCTATACTACTGGCTGTAGCCCCAATAATGACTAATTTATCTTTGATTAAATTAGGATTAACTTTATTATTTAAAACATCTGCAATCGTCACTTCTTTCCCTAAAGAGTCGGGATGACGATAATTGAGCATGATTTGATAGCCAGCATCATCCATTTTTTCGTAGCTACCATCGGTTTTTTGTAAACGCGGAATCACTGTTTTACCTAATACCCAATCTTTATTAGGAAAATCAGATTCAATATTTTCTTTTTGTAAATATGTTAATGCTAATAACGACGCAAACGAATAGTAAGGGTTACATTTTTTATCTGATGAATCGGCAAATAATAAAGCTCGTCGCACAACGCGATCGCTATCATCTGGTGTTAAGTCATTAAAACCAATATTATCGATAATAAACTTTGGAGGAGGAGGAATTTCCGAGGATTTCACACTGCTAAATTTACAAACACCAATAATATCGCTTTTATTTTTGACTCCATCTCCAAAATTAGTTTGCTGGGGACGATAAATATTCAACCCAATCACACGGGGTTTATACGACTCCAACTTTACCAGCAATTTATTGACTGTTGCATCCGGTAAAGGATATCCTTCACGTTGAATATCATCTTCCGTTACTTTCACCAACAACAAGCGATTATCTGGAGTAGTGGCAGCACGAGAACGAACCATATAATCGTATGCAGCTAATTCCAATGGTTGTAACCACTGCAAATGACGCATTCCCGTAATTAAAGCTGTAACCCCCACACTCGTAAATAGCAACAGCAACAGCTTTCCCTTCGGTTGATGATTATCCTGCACATCTTGCACTGACAAGTCATTCGGTTGTCTGTCTGCAACCGAAATTTCACCATGATCATCATTGACATTCGGGTTGATATTCAAAAACCTAATTCTCTGGAAAAGTCTAACTATCATGGTATTGTGGGAACTGCTCAAAGTGGTAGATGTTACAAGTGGTAAAGATTCCCCGAATTACCCCAAGTAATATAAATGTAGCAATTTAAGACGATATCAAATACGAAATTTTCAAAAAGAAGTCAAAACCGCTAATTCCTCAACATCCATTCCAAAACCACACCCAAACGACTATCTTGACCTTGCTTGGCATTTTGCTTCTCAATATCCGTCGAAATTCGCAACTTCCGAGTCACCGCATACCCAACCGCAAGTCTAGTTAATCCTACCTCTTCCCCAGTTCCAGGTGCTACCCAACTTTGAGTCAGGGAAATATCTGCACCACCACCACGAGACAGCACAAACAATAGCTTTACACCCAAATTCACCCCATTGGTAGTATATTTCTCCGCTTCTAAATGGCGATAACCAATAACAGGTGCAATATTCACATAACTACCCAAAGGACGCAAATAATAATTAAAATTTACACCATAGGAATTTTTGTGGTGATTAAATGCTCTGTAATAATCTCCACTGACTGTAAATCGACTTTTGCCGATCGCAATATTTTCCACACCAAAATTCACACCTCCCGTTTGCGAATAACCCAAACGCAAAAGAGTGGGAAAACTAGGTTCATTGTTAATTTCATCCAAAATATTCGGGATTTGACGCTGCCATCGTTGCAAAACTGGACTTTTTCTAATTACTTCCGGTTCTATCTCCAAACCCAAATTTAAATCCTGTGCTGATGGTAAAGCTTCACACAATCCCGGATTCACCCACAAAAACCCACTCAATCCAGATAATGCCATCTGCAATAGGCAGTGCTTTGCGATGGTACTTTGTACCCGCTTTACAGCGATGGTACTTTGTACCCGTCTTACAGCGATCGCAATTAATCTTGTTGTCTGAGATTTAGGATTAAATAGAAAAAGAATTTTTATCACAAAATTGCCTTTATTTATAAAATATTCATAATTCTTAAACTTAAAGATACCCCTACAAAAAGTGGTTCCGCAAATACGAAACCACTTAATTATTTACCAGATAATTGATGATGAGTGATGATTTAGCGAGCCATGCCGTGAGTTGCAGCTGTATCAATCGTCTTTAGAAAATACAGCTTCGTGATTTGCCAAGCATTCGAGAGATAGTAAGGCAACTTTTGGAAAAATTGCACTGGCTTGGGAGTATTAGAGCTAACAATTGCCGTTAACTTCTCATTATTTTTGACACAAATCTCCAAGCGATCGTAGAACTCAGGATGGTCTACATTCAATTTTACAGGGAATACGCGACCCGCAGTTTCATTAGTCTTTTTAATTACTTCGTATTCAAATTCACGGGTATTCAAACCCAACGACTCATAGAACTTGGTACGTTGAATATCATTAAGATACATCGTCGCAAATACCGACAACAAAAAGAAACGACACCACAAACGCGCTCTCCAGTCGTTCAGAGTTTGGGGTTGTGCCCGCATTACCGCATCAAAAAAATCACCATGTCGGTTTTCATCTTGACACCAGTTTTCAAACCAACGAAAAATTGGATAAATGCGATCGCTCGGATTTGCTTCGAGGTGACGGAAAATAGTGATATAACGCCAGTAACCAATCTTCTCAGAAAGATAAGTCGCGTAAAAGATAAATTTCGGTTTAAAGAATGTATAGCTGCGGCTCTTGGTCAAAAAGCCTAAATCTAGCGATAAATTAAAGTCAGAGAGTGCCTTATTCAAAAAACCAGCGTGACGTGCTTCATCCCGCGACATCAAATTAAAGCCTTCTGCCAATAAAGGGCTTTTATTTTTGAGACGACGACCAAGTTCTTTGTAAAGCAAAAAGCCAGAAAACTCAGCAGTACAGGAGCGTTCGAGAAATTCTACAAATAGCTGACGAGTTTCCCCATCAATATAGTCCCAGGATCGGTCAAATTGCTCATCCCGAACGAAGTGATGGCGATTATAGTCAACACGGAACTCTTCAATAATAGCTTTTAGTTCATCTTCATTGACAGATAAATCCATCCGTGCCATTTCATCAAAGTCCGTAGTATAAAACCGGGGTGTCAGCAAAGTTTCCTTCGCTGGGACTTTTGTCCCCGCACGCATTTCTTCAAAACCTGGTTTTTTTAGAGAATCTACCATGTCTAAATTGCTCTTGTTTTTTTAATGTTTGAATGCACCACTAAACCATTACATGACGGTCGCACAGGGGCAATCAACGACAATAATCCTTAAGTATAAAACCTAGTCTACCAACATATGTCGTCAAAAAAGGAGGTCAATAACGTTAAGAGTTGCAACAAATCCCTCGTTTAGGAAGACGGAAGTATACACCCAAGTCCGATTTCCCCTGGTATCCCGGAATTACTCCCCTTAATCCCTTTTATAAAGGGTGGGGTTCTTTTATTTAGATAAATAGGTGTTTGTGTATACTCCACACGACTATAAACTGTCATTCTGAACTTGCGAAGAATTTGGGTATGCCCGGTTTCCCAAGATATTTCAAAACTCAAAATATTTCAAAACTCAAATTGTGACCGCGCAAAGTATATAGGAGATTGCAATTATATGAAGTACAGTCAAACAATCCAAAAGCCATATATAAAGCTGCTTTACTTCTGACTGCCTTACTCCTAAACTCTGACTTCTGCTGTATATGCCATTGAAAGGGAAAAATCATTCGATTGGGTGATTCAGATGCAGGAAGCGGGTTCTTTAAATAAGCTGCATTATTAAAGATGTAGTGATTAAAATAGAAGTATATATTTTTCAATATTAAGGTGGCGCGGGAATAAATCAACCCAACCCAACCCAACCACTTGTGTCGTTTATATCGCTTGCAAATCAATAATTCTGCGTTCTTGTACCATTGCAACGGTAATAATTTTTCACAAATCCAGCAATCTAAATTAAATGCTAAAGCTAAATATTTTGGAGTCAATATAAATGAATATTCAAAAGCAGCAAATTGTAAATCAACAGCATCAAGACCGCATGATGATATCCTATATTTTATCTGGATGTTTCTTTGTCGGTTTAGGCGGATTACATCGAATTTATAATGGTAAAGTTGGAACGGGTATATTGTGGTTGCTAACTGGCGGACTATTTGGAATTGGACAATTTGTAGATTTATTTTTGATTCCAGAAATGGTTACAGAGCGCGAGATGCAATTACGTTTAAAAGCTGGTTTGTCTCCCTTTGGCGTGCCGGAAAATCAATCAGTTGTTGCTGAAAAATTATATAATTCGCCAAAAGAAAAATTGATGGTAATGTTAATTGATGCAGCAGAAAAGTATGCAGGTAAACTTAACGTTACCCAAGGGGTAAAAGCAACTGGAGCTAGCTTTGTAGAAGTTGAAACCACATTGCAAGAAATGCTTAAATCGGGGTATGTACATATAGATAACGACCCCATTACTGGAGCCGTTACTTACTATTTTCATGAAATTGGTTAATTGGGAATTGGGAATTGGGAATTGGGGATTGGGGATTGGGGATTGGGGATG